>JAIKVO010000140.1 GCA_024685655.1 Treponemataceae bacterium | reverse complement strand
GCAAGAATAACCGGACATTTAGTAACCAAAGCTCGTGCTATTGCGACACGCTGCCTCTGTCCGCCGGAGAGCTCCGAGGGTTTGTGTTTTTTCCAATCAGAAAGCCCGACCGTCTCAATCAAGTAATCAACCCATTCACTTCTTTCTTTTCCCTTAAGTTCTTCACAAGCAGGTGAATTACCAAGATGAAGCGGGATTTCTATATTCTCACGAACATTAAGAACAGGAATAAGATTGAATGTCTGGAAAACAAAGCCTATGAATTTTCTTCGCAAATCAGTAAGGCGTGAATCCAATCTCAGAGGAATTGAATGATGTGCGGAAAGCTTTACATTCTTGTATATATCATTCCCATCAAGAATCACAGTTCCTTCAGATGGTAAATCAATAAGTCCCATAATATTCAACATCGTTGACTTTCCGGATCCAGAAGGACCTGAGATTGCCGCGAACTCACCTTTTTCAATGGAAAGGCTCACATTATCAACAGCTCGAACTTGAACCTCTTCCATTTTATAAACTTTACTTATATTTCTAAATTCAACTAAAGCCATTACTAAATTATATAATAGAGAAAGTTTGTTTTCAATCGGGATACCCATAGAAAATGCCTTTCGTCACTCATGCAGCGATGCGTACAGAGCACGATACGCTTAACATCCCGATATATGTTGAAAATTTGACTTGTACAGATTATAGTATATTCAGGAGTTAATATGCGAAAATTACACAATATATTGGTTACAGGTGGCGCAGGATTTATTGGCAACAACTTCATCCACTATTTGTTCAATATGCCATGCTCTGGCAATTCTGCTTTTACTGATGCAAATTTTGAAGGAAACATCGTAAATGTAGATTGTCTTACTTATGCCGGAAATCAGGAATCCTTAAAAGATATCGAAGCATCTTTCGGTACAGGTGCAAATCAAAACGACAGGCGCTATTTTTTCGAAAAGGTTAATATATGCGACAGAGCGGAAATAGAGCGCATATTTAAGCAATATGATATAGATACTGTCGTGCATTTCGCAGCAGAAAGTCATGTAGACCGATCAGTTTTGGGACCACAGGCTTTTGTCCAGACAAATATAATCGGTACTTTTACATTGCTCGATGTAGCCCGGAATTTTTGGAAAAACGAAGACGGAACAATGCGTGACGATGTTTTGTTTCATCATATTTCAACTGATGAAGTGTACGGCTCTCTAGGCGAAACCGGATACTTTACCGAGACAACCCCGTATGATCCGAGAAGTCCTTATTCATCAAGCAAGGCATCGAGCGACCACCTTGTAATGGCGTACTTCCATACATATGGATTGCCGATTACTCTTTCCAATTGTACGAACAACTATGGTCCGTGCCAGTTCCCTGAAAAGCTTATTCCTCTTATGATTTCTAATATGCAAGAAGGGAAGCCTCTTCCCGTTTATGGAGACGGAAAGAACATCCGTGACTGGATTTACGTTGAAGACCACAACAGAGCTGTCTGGCAAATTGTGAACAATGGCAAATCCGGGGAAAAATACAATATCGGTGGAGAAAACGAATGGGAAAACATCCATTTGCTGACAAAACTGATAGAACTAGTAGGTACAGAGCTTACCGAAAACGGAACAAAAGGCCGAACACCAGACGAAATATCAAAAACTATTACATACGTTAAAGACAGACCAGGTCATGACAGACGATATGCCATAGACTGCTCGAAAATCAAAAACGAACTTGGTTGGCAACGTAAAATGACATTCGAGGAGGGTCTTCTTTTAACTGTCCGCTGGTATTTGGCTAACACGACCTGGATAGAAGGTATAAAAAGCGGCGAATATAAAAAATGGATTGAAAAAAATTATAATAATCGAGTTTAGGGACAATTGGCGTCCCTGTAGTAATGATATCCTTATTCCATAAAGGATATTTCTTCCGCGTTCGAATTATTCACGATTTGGATGCGGAAGAATACTACAAGGAGATGCCACATGAACTTTTCTGGAGAAACTGTAACAAAAGCAAATTTTGAAGTATTGGACGGAAAAATATTAAAACCGTTCTCGTACATTCTTACCGCTGAAGAGCTAAGGGAAACTTCTGAATTCAAAGCAGCACGAAACCGAGCTTTTTTGGCTTCCATCGGACTTCTTTCCGGAGGTTTCTTTCTTCCGGCTATCATAGGGTTCTGCTTATCAATACCTTTTGTCGGAACAGACTGTTTCACCATAAATTTTATATCAAACACAATTCTTTCAACAGTCTTCTGCCTGCCGCTTTCTCTTGCAATGATCACAGGAGCAATTCCACTCTATAAGAAAATGGTGGACAGCTTCTACAAAAGATTCGGATTCATAAAAATTGAACGCAAACTAAAAATCGCATAAAAGCAAATACCATGCATCAATAAACTATCTCCACTCCCCCCCGGTGCGATTGAGCTTAAAAACCTCAATCGCACCATTTTTCATTCTGATATGTACTTTTTCTTACGCAATCTGATGTCAGACATAAAAAAAGACCGCCTTTCGACGGTCTTTTCCATTCAGAAACTCTTTCAAACTGCTGAGTCAAGGCATTAAGCATAGCGTGCCTTGACCAGACGTATATTACTGCAACAGGCTGAGTACGTTCTGAGAAGACTGGTTCGCCTGAGCAAGCATTGCTGTACCGGCCTGCTTGAGAACCTGGTTCTTTGTGTATTCAACCATTTCTGAAGCCATGTCAGTATCGCGAATGCGAGATTCTGAAGCCTGCAAGTTCTCAGCACCGACTGTAACACCGGTGTATGCGTGTTCAAGACGATTCTGGTATGCACCAAGGTCTGCACGCTGCTTGTTAATCTTCTTCAGAGCCTCATCAAGAGTTCCGATAGCACGGTTTGCTGAATCAGGATCCTGCAGACTC
>JAIKVO010000095.1 GCA_024685655.1 Treponemataceae bacterium | reverse complement strand
TGTAGAAATATTCATGACTTTTCCATCAATTTTACAGGGTTTATGCAAAACACCTGTTAAACACCTTCTTTGTTTTACTGAAAGATTATAATCTACTCCAACAGTGTCAAATGCAATAAGGTCTACCATTGCACGCCAAGGTTCAATCAAATCATCAGCAAGATTAAAATTATTGTATTCATTGTGGTGATTAATTCCTATTGCACAATGAAAGCCTGTTGAAATCAAAGCTTTGATGATATAACTTCTAACGATTGCATATCCGTAATTCAAAGCAGAATTCACAGGATCGTCGCTCCGTCTGTTTAATCCCTTATGATAAAATTGAAAATAAGCGCTTGCTGCTTGTGCTTCTATATTATCTTTATCTCCGTCTTGAACATGGGTTATAAAAGCTGCTATATCTTCGACCCCATCAAGCCCAAGTATCGCAAGATTCCGCGAGCTATTGTCTATTTTTTGCCTGATGATTTTGTTCCACAGCGATTTCTTGAAATTTTTATTCCAAAGGATTTGTTTACGCAACAACGTTGTGATTTCTATTATTCTATATGCCATAGAAGAATTCTAAAACAATATTTTGTAATTGCAATAAAGTTTCTTGGGTGTTGCGGGGCGAAACGTGGATAAATCCTCAGAGCATAGCTCTGAGGCAGTTCACTAACAACAGTCCACTGGACTGTTGTTGCCCTGCTGTGCAGTGCCGTTCACTGACCGCATTGGGGTAGGCGGCAACCGTGTGCCGCCGTAGTGGTTCCCCCTTCTCCTTATCCCAAAATTCATAATTGTAAATATCGGGAAAAAGCTGTATACTTATCTTTCGCGCGGAGGCTTGTCTTTGTCCGCGTCCGTAAAAGGGGGATATATGAAAGTTTTGGTTATTGGTGGAGCCGGATATATTGGTAGCCACGTCGTTAAGGCGCTTATGGCAAACGGTCACAAGGTCACTGTTTTTGACAATCTTAGTTCCGGTCTTCGGCAGAACCTTTTTAAGGAAAACGGTTTTATTCATGGTGACATATTGAGCACGGAGTCGCTCGACAACGCGTTCGCGCTCGGTTTTGATGCATTCATTCATCTGGCTGCGTTCAAGGCGGCAGGCGAGTCTATGATTAAACCGGAAAAATATTCTGTGAACAACATCACTGGAACGCTGAACATTCTTAATGCGGCTGTTAAGCACAACTGCCTTAGGATGGTTTTCTCGTCATCTGCGGCTGTTTTTGGAAGCCCGAAATATCTTCCGATTGATGAGAAGCATCCTACTGATCCGGAAAACTATTATGGCTACACGAAACTCGATATAGAGCATTTCATGGCTTGGTATGACAAGCTAAAGGGGCTTAAGTTCGCGGCTCTGCGCTACTTTAACGCGGCTGGGTACGATGTTGACGGTGTTCTTACGGGATTGGAGCAGAATCCTGCGAACTTGCTTCCAGTTATTATGGAAGTTGCCGCCGGAATGAGGAAGGAACTTCAGGTTTTTGGAAACGACTACGACACGCCGGACGGAACTTGTATCCGCGATTATGTGCATGTAACTGACCTTGCGAAAGCTCATGTGCTTGCGCTCGATTATATATCTTCGAAAAACGAGAGTATTACGGTAAACCTTGGAAGCGAGAAGGGTGTTTCTGTTACGGAGATGCTTGAGGCTGCGCGTCGCATAACAGGAAAGCCGATTCCAGCGAAGTATGTCGATCGTCGTCCTGGTGATCCGGCATGTCTTTATGCTACTTCAAAATATGCTTTTGAAAAACTGGGCTGGAAAGCGGATCATTCTGATGTGGATACGCTTATCGGTTCTACGTGGGAAGTGTACAAGAAGCATATCGTTGAGTAGAGCAGGATCACGTTTTTGTGCCGTGTGCGTGATGCGGTTCGCGGCTATTGCGTGGCGGTTTCTGCGGTGAGTACTCGCGCGGCTATTGCGCGGCGTGTTGTAACATAAATACTTGTTAAATGTGTATTATAAGAGGTCAATGCCATTAACATAATATGAGTGTTCTTCAAAGTGCGTAGCCAACAAGGTCCTGATGTTCGTGTGCAATTCTATGCACACGAACTAACGGGTTTTGTAACCAAAACCCGCTGGGTTTATGGCTGGTTTTGCTTGCAAAACCAGAGAAGTTCGGACAACGAAGTTGCCCGAACGACAGGAACCTACTGAGCTTGTAGGGATGTTGGCGAAAGCACTCTGAGATAATTATTTAAGTTAATGGCATTGTTATAAGAGGCTGAATATGAAAGATTTTGAGAAACTTGCCCGTACAATTGACGACGGCAGAAAAGAGATGATTGAGCTGGAGACGCTTCTTACGTCTGTGCCCGCGCTCGCACCAGAAAGTGGTGGTGACGGTGAGCTTGACAAGTGCTTGGCGCTTGAAGACTGGCTTAAGAAAAACGGAATTACGAAACTGGAGCGTTTCGACGCGCCGGACAGCCGCGCCAAGAACGGCATTCGCCCGAACCTTGTTGCTACAATCGACGGCGAGGACGATGATCTTACGATTTGGGTTATGGCTCATCTTGATGTTGTTCCTGTAGGCGAGCTTTCTTTGTGGAATACTGATCCGTGGAAAGTCGTTGAAAAAGACGGCAAGATTTATGGGCGCGGTGTAGAAGACGACCAGCAGGGGCTTGTCTCCGGTGTGTTCGCCGCCCTTGCTTTCATACGTAACGGCGTAAAACCGGCGCACACAGTAAAGCTTCTTTTCGTTGCTGATGAGGAAGTCGGCTCCACTTACGGCATACAGTATCTTCTAAAAGCCCACAAGCTTTTCCGCCCGCAGGACCTCATCATCATACCGGACGGCGGCGACTCTATAGGCGAGACTGTCGAAGTTGCAGAGAAAAACCTTATCTGGCTCAAAGTCCGTACGCTCGGCAAACAGAGCCATGGTTCACGCCCGGACGAAGGAGCGAACGCACATCTTGCGAACTGCGAGCTTGCGTTACGCCTTAATGAACTTGAAACAACAGTTTTCAACGCAAAAGATTCACTTTTCGAGCCGGATCACTCTACGTTCCAGCCGACCAAAAAAGAGGCTAACGTTCCGAACATCAACACAATTCCTGGCGAAGATGTGTTCTACATGGACTGCCGCATTCTGCCGCAATATAAGCTTGATGTCGTCCGGGCGGAGTTCCGCCGCATAATCGCTGACATCGAAAAGAAATACGGCGTTAAGATAGAAACTTCCGAAGAGCAGGCCGTTGAATCGCCCGCAACACCGGTTACGGCTCCTGTAGTAAGCAAGCTTTCCGAAGCAATAGAGAAAGTTTCTGGCCGCAAAGCTAGGGCGATCGGCATTGGCGGCGGAACAGTAGGCGCGTATCTCCGCATAGAGGGTTACCAGGCTGTAGTCTGGGGAACGCTCGATGAGACGGCGCATCAACCAAATGAGTACTGTATAGTTGAAAATTTGATAAAAGATGCTAAAATATTATTAGCTGTTATGATGTAATTGTGTGGAGAGTCCCGAAAGGCGTTATTCGTTTTTCGGTTCTCTCCATAGTTTTGATTTATGCAAGTTGCTTCTGGGCGAAGTTTCGGGCATTGCCATATATTCCATATATTATGGTACAAAAGGAGACTGTTATGAAAAGAGTTTTTTTCGGTTTGGCTGTTATTGCAGCTTTTTTCTGTGTTTCTTGTATGACTTCTCAGCCAGTCAGCGTTCAGCGTGTAAGTTCTGATACTGTTGTCGATCTCAGCGGTTATTGGAACGATACTGATGTCCGAATAGTGGCTAATTCTATAGTTGATGAATGCGTTAATTCTGGTGCAATAGCTAACTATATCAAGAAAAATGGGAAAGAGCCTATCGTTATCGTTGGTACTATCAAAAATGAAAGCGATGAGCATCTTGATACATCGATTCTTGCTAAGAAATTCGAGGCAGCGCTTATAAACAGCGGAATGGTAGATTTCGTAGCGAGTTCGTCAGAGCGTGACGAAATTCGTGAGGAAAGAACTGAGCAGCAGCTTTGGGCAAGCGAGGATACGGCAAAACGCCTGGCAAATGAGACAGCAGCGGATTTCATGCTTATCGGATCTGTTAAGACAATAGTTGACAGTATTGCTGGTAAGTCAACAAGAACATATTTCGTCTATGCAGAGCTTGTTGACATCGAGTCAAATAAAAAACTTTGGGTTGGAGAGAATTCAGAGATTAAGAAGGTTATAAACCGTTCATCAACCAGAAGATAAGTGATTTATGCGTAAAAAAGTTTCATATTATTTAATTTCTCTGTTCGTATCATTTTTCTTGTTCGCGTCTTGTGTGACTGCGGATTTTTCCAGTGTTGAGCTTTCTGTGTCCCGCGAGGATTATGCAGGTGCAAGAAAAACGATAGAGAGCAAAAAAGATTCCTTGTATACAGAGAATGACAAGGTTCTGTACAATCTGGATGCAGGACTTCTTTCTCATTATGCAGGAGATTGGAATCAGTCAAATACGAATCTTACGAATGCCGAACGCCTTATAGATGAATACTACTCAAAGAGTATTTCTCAGGGTATCAGCTCGTATTTTGTGAATGACATGGTTGTTGATTATGCCGGAGAGGATTACGAGGATATCTACACAAATTTCTTCATGGCTTTGAATTACGTACATCTTGGAAAAATAGAAGATGCTATGGTAGAAATCCGACGGTTCGACAACAAGCAGAAGCTTCTTTCAACAAAGTATGCTGATCAGCTTGCGTATGCGGAGAATGAGCTTGGACCGGGGTATAAGCCGGATTTGTTGCAGTTCCAAAATTCAGCGGCTGCAAGATATTTGAGTATGCTGTTATACAGGACGAACGGGCAGAAGGATTCGGCAGAAGTTGACAGAAAGCTTCTGATAAAAGCCTTCAACGAACAAAAATCGCTTTATAACTTTGACATTCCTTCTTGTGTAAACGACGAGCTTTCGGTTCCAAAAAATATGGCGCGCTTGAATTTTATCTGTTTTACAGGTTTAGCACCTGTGAAAGTGGAGGATGTTGAGCGCATCGATATGGGGGGCGGTGTTTACTGTAAGATAGCAACACCGCTTATGGTTGATAAAGGAAGCTTTGTAAATAGCATAACTGTCGATATTTATGGCAGTTCTGGCAAAGTTCTTACGGTTGTAGAACCGACTTCTGAAGACAGGCTTTCAGAGATTGTCTCAGACGCGAAAGACGGTATAGAAACCGATTCAAAGGCAACTGATGATGAAACTTTTGAAGAAGAGAGTTTGCCGGAAATTTCTACCGATAAAGTTGCCTCAATTGCCGCTTCAAAAGTAAAGACGACTAGTTCTGCGTCCGCCAGAGCAAGAGAGTTGGTCATGGACGAGATGGAAAGTTCTTTGGTTCCTGAGCCTGTTGAAGAAGACTCTTCTGACGATTCCAAGGCAGATGCTGAACAGCCTGAAAAAGCTTCAGCTTCTTCTGAGACAAAGGTAACAGACCGTTCCGCAGCGGCAAGAGAAAGAGCAGCTGCTATGGGTATAGAACAAGGTACGCCTAAGCCAGAGACGACTGAAAAAGTTGTAGATTTTAAGAGCAGCAACAGTACAGAGTTTAAGGGAGATCGTTCTGCAGCGGCAAGGGAAAGAGCTTCTTCTATGGGCATAGAGCAGGATTCAGCTGGTAAGTCATCAGCTCTAACCGGGTCGTCAAGCGCTGCAAAACGGGCTACATCGGTATCTGCGACTATAGTTCAGCCGAATGTTGACGGACTTGATCATTTGTATAAATCGTCTCTTGAAAAGATAGAGAGTATTGAGAATATCGCTATGGATACATTTATCCAGCATTCTTCGGTCATCTATTCAAGAGCATTGATAAGGGCGATTGGAAAAACATTGAAAACAGGTGTATTAAGTCTTGCATCTGGGCTTACGGATGATAGCCAGTTATCTACTGTCCTTTCAGTTCTTTCTTTTGCTTCTCAGGTTACTGATGAGGTTACGGAGCAAGCTGACCTTAGAACTTCAAGATTTTTCCCTGCCAATATTTATGTTGGCGGAATTACCCTTGAACCAGGTGAATATACGGTTGTAGTCACTTTCAAAGGTGCATCGGATCAGGTTTTATCCATAAGCACATATTACAATGTGAAGGTGTCTGCTAAATCTGCGAATATTGTGGAGGCAATGTGTTTAAAATGAAAACATTTGTAAAAATACTTTTTGTATTTGGTCTGATTAGTGCTGTTCTGGTTTCTTGTGCAGGAGATTCAAGCGATGCCCCCGATTGGATATTGAGCCCGTCTTCTGTATTTCCAGATTCAGAGTATGTAAGTGCTGTGGGTATGGGTGTTTCCCGGCAGGATGCTGAGCGTGATGCTACTGCGGCTCTTACCCGTGAGATTCGTCAACGTGTTCAGGCGGAGATTATTGCAGAGCAGAATGTCGCGAATAACGGAGATGGCTGGATAGAGACAAACAACCTTACATCTTCTGTAGACACGACATCTGATGTTGAGATAAGCGGAATTACGATACAGGAAGTTTTCAGCGTCAAACATGGCAAGGATTTAGATTGGTATGCACTTGCGTTGATTGACCGCCAGCAGACTGGAAGTTATTATAAGACAAAAGCACAGAATAATATTGATGTAATTAACGCAAAAATCGCTGAAGCTAAAAAGAACCCTAATACATTCAGTTCGGCAGAGATTCTTCATCAGGCTGTAGTTCTTGCTGAAGAAACTGATATGTATCTTGATATACTAAGTGTAGTGAATAATAAGATGCGGAGCCTTATCAGACCGGAGTATGGAAATGCTCAGGCGATTGCGGAACTGGAGCGTAAGATGCGTGCGGCTGTAAATGTATACATTGACGTAAACGAAGATGTGAACGGTCGTCTTCAGGCTGCTTTCAAGTCTGTGCTCAAAAAATACAGTGTTACGACTTCGCTCGATAAAGACACTGCTTCATATATTCTTGCTGTAAATGTAAGTTTTACTCCGTTTGAAATGCCGGATGTAACAAATAAATACGCAAGATATACGCTGGATGCGGCAATGGTTGAGAAAGCTACGGGTGACACTGTATTCACGTTCGCCGAGAACGGAAGGGAAGCTCACCTTACTGAGTCTGAGGCGATTCAGCGCGCGCTTCGCACTACTGAGCAGGCTATAAACCAGAAGTTCAGCGCACAGTTCGGTGCATTCATAAGTGGTGAAGATTGAAGCTTGATAATTTCTTAGCAAGCTTCAAAACGGTTGAGTCAAGGCCTTGAGCGTAGCGTGCCTTTACCAACCGTATTTCTAATTGAAGCTTGTTCGCGTATGCGGACAGGTACTAAATAAGAAAACGAAAGCCCGTAAGTCGATTTTTTGAATCGGACTGCGGGCTTCTTTTTGTGTGTGTAAATAAGCTATGCGCCGGGGTGGAGGGGTTGCCGCCCGTAACGAGCACGAAGTGTGAAGTTGCGGGCGTGCAAGGATTTTTGACCGCTTGCGGGCAAAAAGACCGAACGTGAGTGGGCCCCGTAACACCGGGAAACGGCTACCAGCTACGCGCGACGGTCAGCAAAGCTGACCTTACCGAGTTTTCGAACGCAACAAAGTACTTACGAAAACTCGCGATAAAAGTCTTTATCGAACCTTGAATACAATTCCAAGTATTGCTATCGTTATGAGCAGTTGAAGAATCATGAATTTTACGAGAACCTGAGTCGCTGACCAGTTGCGTTTTTGCCTCATGTGGTCATGGAGTGGGAACCGTATCGTGGAGAAAATCTTTATTTTGAAAAAGCGGAGAAGAGCGACTTTAAGCAGTCCCATTCCACCGTTCACGAGAATGATCGAAGAGGTTGCTAGAAGCAGGAATGGGTTTCCTGTTACCATTACGCATACACCGATGAAAAATCCGAGCGCACGGCTTCCGGCATCACCCATAAGGACTTTGCTGGGAAATGCGTTATGCCACAAATAGCCCATGAGAACGCCAGCAAGTGCGAACACAAGGACAGCCCATTGTGCGCCGTCCGCAAGGTGCGGAACAAGCAGATATTTTGCTATGACAGTGTGTCCGAGTATGAAATAGAAGATTATTCCAAGCGTTATAAGCCCGATAAGCACAAGCGTACTCGAAAGTCCGTCAACGCCGTCCGTGCAGTTTGTAGTGTTTATAGAAGCCCATATTATTATGACAGCAATGATGATGTAGAGCCATTCTGCAACTGCTATTGGTTTTGTGGTGAACGGTAGCCAGAAATAGATGTTTCCATCTTCGTTTCTGCATGCATAATATAGAGTGAAAGCCGCTGCGAGCGAGAGTATTAAGTCTAGCAAAGCTTTTCTGTATTCGCCCCAGCTTTTTACGCTCCTGTCGTCAAGATAGCCAGTAAGCATTGTCAGCCATGTAAGAACGATGATAATGATTTGGCCACAGTCCAGCGGAACAAAAAGGAATGCAATGAATACGAATATCGTGATGAACACGACTCCGCTTCCTGTCGGTTTACCTTTTGCGGCCTCGGCTGTTGCCGTGAATTCCCTGCCTCTGTCATGTGGCAGCCATTTGTAAAACTTAGGAAGAAGAAGGACGGTAAGAAGAAATCCTACGAACAACGAAAGCGTGATAAGAACTGTATGTGACTGTAAAAGTCTTGCCGGACTGAAAAATTCTCTTAACCAAGATGCAAAAATGTAAATCATCTATCTGTATACTCCCACTCTTGGGTGCGTTTGTGCGTCGCAAACTCGCGTATGAGCATGCCAGCGGATGATTCCGCGGGCGAAAAAGCTCACTTTTGCGCTTTTTTTGCGTGTATCAGAGCGCACCCAGAGCCAGTTTTTAATGCTTAAAGTGCCGTGTGCCGGTGAAAATCATCGCAATGCCGTACTTGTTGCATGCGTCGATAGATTCCTGGTCGCGGATTGAGCCGCCCGGCTGAACAATAGCCTTAATTCCGTACTCGGCGGCCTTCTCAACGCAGTCGGCGAACGGGAAGAACGCATCGCTAATAAGAACTTCAGCGTTTCCTAAGCCAAGCGCATCCGTCTTTTCTTTTGCGCGTGAAAGTGCCTGTTCGGCTGCCCAAATTCTGTTCGTCTGGCCGCAGCCAATTCCGTAAGCCGTGCGGTTCTTGATTACAAGAATTGCGTTTGACTTTGCGAACATCGCTACTGTCATTCCGAATGCCATTTCATCTATCTGTGCCTGTGTCGGCTTTGTCTTTGTGACTATATCCCACTTGCTGAACAGCTCGTTGTCTCTGTTCTGGACAAGAAGACCGCCGGCGACACTCATACATTCATAAGTATCATCGGCATCTGCGTCGGCTGTCATAAGGCGAAGGTTCTTTTTTGCGGCAAAGACTTCAAGAGCCTCGTCGGTGTAGCCCGGCGCGACGATAACTTCAAGGAAGCATTTTGACATTTCTTCTGCGGCTTCTTTGTCGATAACTGCGCTGCATCCTACGATGCCGCCGAAAATAGAAACTGGGTCGCAGTCGTATGTCTGCTTGTAGCTTTCAAGAACTGTTTTGCCAAGTGACGCGCCGCATGGTGTGTTGTGCTTGAGCGCGATTGTGAAAACGCTTGTCGCCGCGCCGCCAAAGCTTGCCGTAACTGGCGTTCCTTTCGGTTCTGCCTTGTTTCCGTCTTTGTCTTTGCCGCAGATAATTCCGTCATAGGCGGAGAAATCGGTGCCGTTTACAGGTGATGCGTTTTTAACGAAGCGGTTGAAGGCGCAAACGCCTTTCCAAGCTACATCAAGGTCGCGGATGTTGTTGTAAGAAAGCTCTTTGCCTTGAAGCTGCTTCATGCCGCCGATTGCGCCTTTTTTGTCCGCCGTCACGTAAAGAGCGGCTTTCTGGTGGCCGTTCTCGCCGTAGCGGAGTTCCTGCGCCTTAATAAGAGGCATGTCGTAATATGTTGGAAGCTCTTCATCGAGCATGAAACGGCTGACTGCCGCATCGTAAGCGGAAGTAAGGTTGAAGACTTTTCCTGCAAGACGGCGGTGAAGGTTTATATCCTTTTTGCCGGACTTCATTTCTTCTATTGCAGCTGGATAATCTGCCGGGTCTGTGAGCACCAGAACGTCCTGATAGTTTTTTGCTGCAGCGCGGATCATCGTCGGTCCGCCGATATCTATAAACTCAACTGTCTCTGGGAAAGAAAGACCTGCCTGCACTTTCTCGAAGAACGGATAAAGGTTCACGCAAACAAGGTCGATCGGCTGTACACCGAGCTCGGCGATTTTTTTCATGTGCTCTTCGTTGCTGCGGATGGCAAGAAGTCCTGCGTGAATTGCCGGGTGAAGCGTTTTTACACGACCGTCAAGGCATTCCGGGAAGCCTGTAACAGAACTCACATCAGTTACTGGAATACCGTTCTGAATAAGGTACTTGGCTGTTCCGCCGGTTGAAAGAATCTCCCAATCTGCTGAATTGAGATACTGCGCAAACTCAAGAATTCCGTCTTTTACAAAGACGCTCAAAAGTGCTCGTTTTTTCATTTCTCATTTCTCCTCAAGAGCTGTGCGAACAAGCATCCAGCTCAAAAATGACAAAGTTTTCATAAATATACCACAATATAGGAATATATGCGATAGGTATAAAACATGAAAAATATCGTCTTTCCTCCCCATCTGTTGCCGTAAATCACGGTTTTTGCTAAAATAACGCCATGCTTTTGAAAAAACTTGAAGAAATGGCTGCCCGCTATGAAGAAGTGAACCTGATGGTTCAGGATGCGGACCTTATTAAAGATCAGAAAAGATACAAAGAAGTCATGCGCGAGCATTCTCACCTTACGTCCGTTATGGAAGCTTACAAAGAGTATAAAGAAGTGCTTCAGGGAATAGAGGATGCTAAGGTTATCATCACAGAGGAAGAAGACCACGACATGAAGGAGATGGCGCGTGAGGAGCTTAAAGAACTGGAGGAAAAACAGCCGGTTCTTGAGGAAAAGATTAAGTTCCTGCTGATTCCGCCGGATCCTCTTGAAGAAAAGAATATTATCGTTGAAATCCGGGCGGGAACCGGCGGCGACGAGTCGTCGCTTTTTGCAGCCGACCTTTTCCGCATGTACACGCGCTATGCCGACATGAAGGGCTGGAAGTACGAAGTTATGGATGCTTCCGAAAGCGAAGTTGGCGGATACAAAGAAATAAGTTTCAGCATCAGCGGAAAGTTTGTTTACGGCAGTTTGCGTTATGAAAGCGGTGTTCACCGTGTACAGCGCGTGCCGGAGACAGAGACGCAGGGACGTGTTCATACGAGCGCCGTTACTGTCGCCGTTCTGCCAGAGGCTGAGGAAACTGAAATCGATATTAAGCCGGAAGATGTCCGCGTTGATGTTATGCGCGCGGGCGGTCCTGGCGGTCAGTGCGTAAACACGACGGACTCTGCTGTTCGTCTTACACATATTCCGACAGGTCTTGTCGTCATTCAGCAAGACGAGAAAAGCCAGATTAAGAACAAGGCAAAAGCGTGGCGTGTTCTTCGTGCGCGTCTTTTTGACTTGGAAGAGTCCAAGAAGAATGCGGAGCGTGCCGCCGCGCGAAAGAGCATGGTTGGCTCCGGCGACCGCTCGGAGCGAATCCGCACGTACAACTTTCCGCAGAACCGTGTGACCGATCACCGCATCAACCTTACGCTCTACAAACTTGACCAGTTTATGCAGGGCTACATGGACGAGATGATTGACGCTCTTGGTGTGTACGCAAAAGAAGAGCAGCTTAAGGCATCTGGAACGCTTCAGAATTCATAGCGGACTGCGCGAGGGCATGGAGCACCGAGTGGTAGGCAGTTTCAACTGCCTACCACGAGCCGACCGCAGTCGGCGAATTTCGCCGACGAGGACGGTGCGCGTTAGAAAAGTGCGTAACGCCCGACCCTATCGGGCAGAGAAGCTGACCGATAGGACGCGCCCAGATTTTCCAATAAGAAGAAACGTTTTTTTATCATGTATCTATTGACAAGAACACACGCATAGTATAGATTCTATGTAAAGAAACACAGTGACCTGCGCATGTACCGCAAAGGTCGGCATGATGCAGTGTAAAAGCTGCATCATGTTATTGACACTTACTAATTGTCAATAAGTGTCAAAACGGGTGTTTTAGGGCTTTGAGTGTAGTGTGTCGCTCTTGTATCCTGTAACAAGTGCGAAGTTCTGAGCAAACTGCGCGCCGAATAAACAAACCGTATTACAACATCTGAAAGTACTGCAATTTGGACTTTGTTGGAAAAGACCAGATTGTGACGGCAGTTATTGGTGTTTCATGAAAAAAATGGAATTGCGTGAAAACGTCGTTTTTGAGCGGATTCCTTGAATTAGGTTTTAGAAAATCTGTTGATGTCTTTGATGCCGGATTTTCATAAAATAGCTTTTATACTCCTCCTGAGAAAGTTGTCCCCGGTGATGCGTTGCGTTGTCGGGGATTTTTTACGTAACGTGTGTTTTATGGCAAACAATTTAATGGACAGTTTCGACTTCGTGATGTTACAATATATCTATAGTACAAGCTTTCAGGCTTGTATATAAAAAGAGAGGTATTTTTATGAGACGTAGTTCCGTGCTGAGGTTTATTTATGGACTCGGATTGATTGTTGCTGCCGTTGGTTTTGCGATGCCGATGATTGATCTTGGAATTTTTGGTGGAAAATTCAATGGATTTCAAGTAGCAAATTTTATTGGTAATGTACCGCAAATTTGTCTTTACGCATTGTTCTGTTTGTGCTGTATAGGCGGTGTGTTGGCTTTCATTCCTAAAACAGGTAAAATTGATATTCTTATATTTTTGCTTTTCGTAATAGATATTGGAGGTATGGTTTACTCTTTTGTTGGCGGAAAGTCTGGTGAAAGTTCCGTTATTTGGGAGCTTTTCGGTGATTCTGTCAAAAACCTTGTCCTTGATATTATGCAACCAGGAGCATGGATGTTCATTGGTGGATTCCTTGTAGGTATCATTACTTGTATTTGTAGACCTTTCGTAAGAGGTAAGAAATAATCTGACTGAGCTTAGAAAAATTCGGCATTTGATAAGGGAGCGCCTTGCGAATGCCGAGAACCAGTTTGTTAGGCAATCCCCACAGTTGGATGCCGATTTGCTGCTATGCCATGTATTGGGTGTTTCCCGTACATGGCTTTTTTTACATGACGATGTTGTTCTCACGAAGGCGCAGGAAGAGGCTGTTGCGGATGCGGTGGAAAAGCGTCTTTCGGGGCTTCCTGTGGCGTATATTACGGGCGTAAAGGAATTTTACGGCCGTACTTTTTTTGTCACACCGGATGTGTTGATTCCGAAGCCCGATACGGAGCTGCTTGTAGAACATGCGGTCGCTTATGCGAAGGGAGCGCTGAGAGCGTGGTCTGAAGCGGGGCGGCAGTTCCGTTTTGCGGATATATGTACTGGTTCGGGTTGCATCGCGATTTCGGTGCTTGCGGAGCTTTTGGCAGAGTTTGGCGAACGTTGTGATGCGAGCGATTTGAGTTGTGATGCGGGACAGTTGCGTTTGAGTGCGAATTGTGGCGATTCCAGTTTTGGTGCGAGTCGCGGCTTGGCGAAGTCTTCGAGGCAAGACAGCTGTGCGCGTGACGGTTTTGTGCGTATTCAGGCTGATGCAACCGATATTTCGGCAGCAGCGCTTGCTGTCGCGCGGAAAAATGCAGAATCTTTGCTGGGGGGGGCGGTGCAGCAGGCTGGTTGTGGCGGCGTTCATGGGACAGATGTGCCTGATGGCGTTTGCGGCGATTCCTGTCTTGGTGCGGAACGGTTGCGTTTGGGCGCGGCATCTGGCACGATTCAGTTTTTTCAGGGCGATTTGTGTGCGCCCCTCAATCAGACAAAATACGACATGGTGCTTTCGAACCCGCCGTATGTTCCGGCTACTGTTACGGACGAGCTTTTGAAAGACGGTAGGGGAGAGCCGCGCCTGGCTCTTGATGGCGACACAGACTCCGCAGTCTTGGGAACGTTTTCCGGAGATTCGGCGCGTTTTGGCACGGCTTGTGCGGAATCCCACGATTTTCAAGCGGTTTCGTGCGAATCTGGTGCCGAATCTGGTGACGGGCTTGCGATTATCCGCCGTCTTATCCCCCAAGTTAAAGAAATCCTTCTGCCCGGCGGCGTTTTTTTCATGGAAACAGGCGAATATAACGCGGAAAAAGCCGCGGAGTATTTATCAAAATGCGGTTTTACTGATATAGTGATTCATCGGGATCTTGCAGGGCAGCTTCGCCTTGTGGAGTCGCACTTATAAATCGGCGCGCGCACCAAAATCGCGTGTCGTTGTATCGAGAATCGACGAATTAGTGAAACTATGCAGGTAGAAAACTCAGATTTACATACAATAGACCAATTTTTTCAGAAATTTCCGCAGTATTCGGAATCGGAACAGCAAAATATACGGAAAGCATGGGACTGGCTGTGCGAAAAATCCTCTGCTATGACTCGCCCGTGTGGTGAGGCGTACACCGAACATCCGCTTAGAACGGCGGCAATACTCGCTGGCATCAAGATGGATAGCGAGTCTGTTATCGGTGCGCTTTTGCACAGCTCCACCGAAATTGAAGGCGTTACGCTCGATGACGTTGAGGCGGCTTTCGGCACGGTCGTAAAAACACTTGTTGACGGCTCTTCGCGCATTACAGGACTTAAAATCCAGAATAAGACGCTTCATCAGGCCGATTCGGTGCGTAAAATGCTTTTCGCGATGGTCGATGATATCCGCGTGATTCTTGTTAAGCTCGCCGATCGCCTTGACCGAATGCGTAACCTCAAGAATGTCGAGAGCGAAAAACAAAAGTCGATTTCTCAGGAAGTGCTCGATGTGTGGGCGCCGCTTGCGAACAGGCTCGGTATGTCGTCCGTAAAGGACGAGCTAGAGGATTTGAGCCTTAAATACACGAACCCAGATGCTTATGAGCAGATAAAGCACATGGTCATGCTCAAAAAAGGCGAGCGTTCGGAATATCTTGAAAAGGCGCAGAAAGAGATTTACAAAGCAGCGGAGAAAGCCGGAATAAAAGTAACGATTTCGAGCCGCGCGAAGCATTTTTACTCGATTTATCAGAAGATGAAAAAGCGGGGCAAGGCTCCCGATGAGATATACGACCTTCTTGCGCTGCGCGTGATTTGTAACGACAACGCGGAATGCTACACGCTAATCGGTCTTGTTCACAATTTGTGGAAGCCGCTTGACGGACGTTTCAAGGATTATATCGCGATGCCAAAGCCGAACGGATACCAGAGTCTTCACACGACTGTTCTGTGCGGAGGAATGCCGCTCGAAATCCAGATTCGTACTGTAGAAATGCATTCCGTTGCGGAGCACGGAGTTGCGAGCCACTGGCTCTACAAAAAAGGCACGAACCGCGATTCTGTTTCGCTGGAAAATCTTTCGATTATCAACCAGCTTAAGGAGCTTAGGGCAGAGCAAGGCAACGATACAGAGCTTTTTGCGGAAATCCGCGAGGAGCTTTTGGGCGACTCGATTTTTGTGTTCACTCCGAAAGGCGATGTCCGCGAGCTGCCTGCCGGTGCGACTGCGATTGACTTTGCGTACAGCATCCACTCGCACATAGGCGAAACGATTGTCGGGGCAAAGGCTGACGGGCATATTATCCCGCTTTCGAGCCCGCTCAAAAATACGCAGATTATCGAGATTCTGACAAACCCGCAGGCACACCCTACGGTCAACCAGCTTACTGTCGTAAAGACGGCACGAGCGCGCAGCAAAATTAGGGCATGGCTCCTTCAGAACGAGCCGGAGCTTAAGCTTGATTCGGCGGTTACGACTCCTGGGGCAGGGCAGGTATCAGCGCAAAACGCCGGTGGACAGCAGCCTCACGCTATTGATGCTCGAAATTATAGCGATGGTCGGTATGACGGAGAGGATGGTGAGCTTGACCATCACGAAGAACGTTCTGCGGAGCCGATTCATATCCGCATCGGTGACATGACGAACTTCCTTGTAAAAGCCGCCGGCTGCTGTAATCCTGTCTACGGCGACGAGATTGTAGGCTACGTTTCGCGGGGTCGCGGGCTTATCATCCACAAAAGAGGTTGCCGCAGTTATTCGCTTATTCCTAACGTGGCCGAACGCAGTGTTTCTGTCGTGTGGGAAGAACGACCAATAGAAATCTCATCGAAAGTGAAAAAGCGGTAAAGCCCACAAAGCGAATGCCCAGCGCGTGTCGGGCTAGCGGGCTTGGCACGCGGACGTTGCCCCCGCAAACAGATCACCTTGGCG
>JAIKVO010000094.1 GCA_024685655.1 Treponemataceae bacterium | reverse complement strand
AACGACCCAATCAACATGCTTGAGATGTGGACAACTGTTTCTGGTAACAACGACTGCCAGTTCGGCCGCTAATCAAGGCAGGGTAGGCTTTGCCACTTTTGGTGAAGCCGCCTAAATAAGAAAAGCTGCTGTTGAGTATCGCTTATGACGCTTCAATAGCAGCTTTTTTTTGTTTCTGTATTTTTGCAGAATCTTTATGCGCTCATATTGAAATAGTGTGGTATAATCAGTTTTCATGAAAGTTGTCATTGTTGAAGACGAGTTCAGAATTCGCGAAGGGCTTGAAAAACTGACTGCAAAACTTAGTGATGAGTATGAAATTGCTGGAACTGCAGAGAACGGAATTCAAGGCCTTGAGCTTATCCGTAGGACGAAACCGGATATTGTTATTACCGATATCCGTATGCCTGAAATGGATGGGCTTGAAATGCTTACACAGGTAGTACAGGAGAAACTGCCTGTTAAGGTGATTGTTCTTAGTGCCTATTCTGAATTTGATTATGCCCGCCGTGCCATGAAACTTGGTGTTACCGAGTATCTTTTAAAACCGCTGTCGTATACGGATTTTGCCCAGGCTATGAAAACGGTCACAGCACAGGCACTGGCTGAAAAACAGCGTAAACCTGCACAAATAGGCACGCTGACGCAGATGTTCTCTGATATTCTGAACCGGCGGATTGAGCTTTCTGATGAAATTACAGCTTATCTTTCCAATACTTATGGGGTTGAAAAAGACGGTAGCTTTATATTGGTGTGTCTGTATCTTGGAACTGAATACAAAAATAAAGAAAACCGTGCCCGTACGTTGTTTAAGCATATTCTTACGTCGTATCAGAGCGCAGAAGAGCTTAAATACTGTTTTGCAGAGTGCGAGTCGAAACAAGCGATAACGGCGGTTATCTACAAGTATATGACGCGTGAAGACCTTGAGAACTGGATTTCGCTGCAAGTGTCAAAAACACCGCCTCCGGGAGCTTCTATCGGTATGATAGAGGTGAATGGCCTTGAAAATCTTGCCTCCGGCTTTGACAGGCTTTATCCGTATATGGACTGGAATCTTTCTTTCAGCACTTGTCGCCTTATTTCTTATCCTGATATTACGGCTGTGCAGACAGATTCATGTATCTATCCAATTTTGCTTGATTCCAAAGTCAAAAATGCTGTGGCGGAGGGGCAGTGGAATCTTGTAAGGGAGATTACCGCAGACTTTCATCGGTGTTTCCGTAACGGCCATTTGTATGTTCCCAGGGAAATAAAAGAATGCTATGTGCGTTTTTTGTGGGTAGTAATCGCAATGGCGAAGGAAGTCGGTAATGCCGGCGCAAAAAGTGTTGAACAGCAGCAGCTTTTGAACTGGATAATGAATGCAAAAGTGCCCGAAGAGCTGGAGTCTGCCGCGGAGCATCTGTATACGACGCTTGAAGGTGGTGTCGCTGATGAAGATATGCACCTTATCATAAAAAAGGCGAAACGATTTGTCCTTGAAAACTACCGGCAAGGTGTTACGCTTGAAACGATAGGTGACAAGCTGAACGTTACGCCTGAGTATTTGGGAACTTTGTTCAAACGCGAGACAGGCGTATCGTTTTCAAACTTTCTGAAAAAAGTCCGCATCGACCGGGCGAAAGAACTGCTGGCTACCACAAACATGAAGACCTACGAAATTTGTGAGGCATCGGGATACACTGATACCAAGTATTTTTCAAAGGTTTTCCGCGAGGTAACTGGTATGCTGCCACGCGATTACCGGAATACAATTAAATAACTGACAGATATTAGCTTTATCCCCCTTTTTAAAGATTATTCGTATTTTTGATTCTCTTTACAATGAAATACTATAAAACTGTCACAGAAAGTATTCAAAAATAGGGGGAATAGTATGAAACGGAGCTTGAATCCTGCCGCAAGACGTGAACAGATTGGTTTTCTGTTTGTTTTGCCGGCGATTTTGTATATGCTTGTCTTTGTCGGATATCCGATAATCAGCAATATTGTTTTAAGTATGCAGAATGTAACTGTCCGCAATTTGGTGAAGGGTGAGAAACTGTTCATCGGGCTGGATAATTACAAAGCCTTATGTAAAGATCCTGTTTTTTGGAAGGCTCTTAAAAACACGCTGGTGTTTACGGTTTCTTGTCTTATTGTTCAGTTTGTTATAGGGTTTGCTCTGGCACTATTTTTCAATAAAAAATTCAAGTTCGCAAAGCCTATCCGTGGTCTGCTTATGATTCCGTGGATGATTCCTATGACTATCACCGGACTTATGTTCAAGTTCATGTTTTCAACAAAAGTCGGTATTGTGAACTATTTCCTTGAAAGCCTGGGCTTTATTTCTTCTAATGTCGAATGGCTTACCAGTCCGAATACCGCAATGGTGGCGGTTATTATAACCAACATCTGGATAGGTATTCCGTTCAATATGATTCTTATTTCCACGGGATTAACTTCTATTCCTGAAGAGTTATACGAAAGTGCCGCCATAGACGGGGCAAATACCGTGCAGCGTTTCTTCAAGATTACGTTGCCAATGATGCGCTCTACGATAGAGTCTATTCTTGTTCTGGGCTTTATTTATACGTTTAAAGTGTATGATCTTGTTTGGGTTATGACGAGCGGCGGTCCGGTAAACGCAACGCATCTTATGTCAACGTATTCGTATAAGCTTTCGTTTGAGAAATTCCAGTACAGCATGGGTTCTTCGGTTGCGAACGTGCTGCTTGTCGTTCTGCTGATTGTGGGCGTTTTATATCTAAAAATCACTATGAAGGGAGAAGAATCAAATGAAAGATAAAACAGCGGTTACAAGAAAACTTGAAATACGCACAAAAGAAAAAAAAATATGGATGTGCATTATTTCTATTTTGATTTTGTTTTTAATGCTTTTTCCTATCCTGTGGATGTTGAATACCTCGCTTAAAACAGAGGCAGAAATCTTTCAATATCCGCCTACATTCTATCCTCATGAGCTGAATAAAAAGTCCTATGCGGCCCAGGTGGAAACAGGTGACTTTAATATGTTCAAGTCTTTCGGGAACAGCATGATAATCTCTACGGGAGCTATGCTCATTGCTGTTCTGCTTGCAGTTCCGGGAGCGTATGCCATAGGAAGATACCGCTTCAAGGGTCGGAAAGCTGTCCTCCTTGGTTTTCTTGTTACCCAAATGTTGCCGGTTTCGGTTTTACTGACACCTATGTTCATTATGTTCAAGAAAATGCACCTGTATAACACCTGGGGTGCCGCAATTTTGGCGGATGCGACAATCGGCATTCCATTTTCTATTCTTATTCTGAAAAACTACTTTGCGGCCATTCCAAAAGAGATGGAAGAGGCGGCGTGTATAGACGGCTGCAGCACATTCGGGGCGTTTATGAGGGTGCTCGTTCCGGTGGCTGTTCCGGGTATTGTAGTTTGCGCGATTTTTTCATTTTTGTACGCATGGGGTGATCTTGCCTACGGAATGACGTTTATTCTTGATCAACCTATGAGGCCGATAACGGCGGGTATTTTTAATTTTATGGGACAATATGGTACGAAGTGGAGCTATCTTTCCGCGTTCGCCATAGTAACTATTATTCCTGTCGCGATAATCTTTATTTTTATGCAGAAATATATCATTGCCGGCATGACGAGCGGTGCCGTAAAAGGGTAAAAAATGATACAATAGGAAACATGAAGCGCGGAACACGGAAAAAACTTGGTCTCAGGCTGAAACTGCTTGTATATTTCGGCATACTTACAAGTGTGCAGGTTCTGGTCTTGCTTGCCTATTCTGCGATTCATGTTTCTACCATACTTCATAGAAATACTAGTCAGCTGACAGAAATAAACCTGGCGCAGACTGCTGCCAATCTTGATTTACGTAATCAGTCATATAAGGATTTAATTTACCAGATATGGACCGGAGATGATTTTGTCGCCTGGCTTGATGCAATAAATGCAGACACAAATGTTTCTGTTGTAACTAACCAAATGCGGCGGCAGATGCGGACAATCCTTAATTCAAAAGACTATATCCGGTCAATTACCATAATCAGCGCGAACGGCAAGGTTATAACCTATGACACTTTGACACCGGCGACCTACGAAAATTCGTGGCTCGGAAATTTCAGCCTGTCTCAAGATGAGCTTTATTCACTAGTTTCACGCGATAATGCCATGCATCTGTTTCCGACAGAATATGCGACAACTTTCACGAACGAAGACCAGTACTTGTTTCATATTGCGCACCGCATAATCGACTGGAAAAAACTGGACAAGCAGTGCGGTATTGTTATTCTTTCACTTGATGAAAGCCTACTTTCAGATGTTATTGCACCCGAAAGCATGTCTGAAGAAGATTATGCTCTGCTGACAGGAGCGGACGGCAAAATTATTTCTGCACAGGATAAATCAATTATAGGCAGTGTGTTCAGACAAGAAGAAATTCCGTCGGCATATTCTGTTTATTCCTACACGCATGATGACTTGGGCTGGACTATTGTTCAGGTAAAAAATGAAACCCAAAATAAGAAAGTTATTACCCAAAATATCCTTATTTCAGGCTGTATCAGTTTAGGAAGCCTTTTGGTAACGCTGCTTTTTATCTGGAATATTTCCGGTCAGCTGACTCATTCGATACGCGCCGTTGTGCAGGGAATGCGCAGAACTCGTTCCGGCAGCCTGCCAGAGCCGCTCAGCACCACAGAAGATATGTCACCAGAAATAGTAAGTATTGTAAGTCAGTATAACAGGACAATTGACCGTCTTGAACAGGCTATTCAAAAAGAAAAAGAAGAAACCGCAAGCCGGCAGCAGGCTGAAATCCGTATGCTTGAAGCTCGCATAAATCCTCATTTTATATACAATACGCTTGATACAGTGAACTGGATGGCCATAGATAAAGAAGAATATGACATGAGCAATGCCATAAGTTCGCTTGCAACTATTCTGCGCTATGCCATAAGCAACAGCAACAAGATTGTAACTGTGCGTGATGAGGTGGAATGGCTCAAACGGTATATTTACTTGCAGCAGTACCGCATGAAAAATCAGTTTGTTTGCAATATCGATGCTGCGGAAAATGTTATGGACTGGCCTGTTCACAAACTGCTGATTCAACCTTTTGTAGAAAATGCCATTATTCACGGATTTGAAAACGCAGAGGATGTTTCGGTGCTTGATGTTATTATGCGGAATGAAAATGATAAATTTTCTGTTACCATCCGTGATAACGGCAAAGGCATGGATGAAAATCTGACAAGTATCATAAACTCTGGTTCCTGGAAACAGGACCGTGGTACGCTTGGTATCGGTATTTACAATGCTCTTATGAGGTTACATGTGTATTGCGATGGTCAGGAAACGGTTCATGTAACATCAGCTCCGGGTGCGGGAACAGAAATTAGAGTCGTTTTTCCAGTAGAAACGGATAAATCAGTTTAGTTTTATCCACCTTTTTAAAGGTTTTTCCGATTTTTGGCTTTGAAATGGTGGATTTAGAATAACATTACAATCTTATATGAAATCAAAAAAAGGGGGATTGTCATGAAAAGATTTGTGATGGTTTTAATGGTCGTGTGTCTTCTCTTCGGTGCATTTGCCGGTGGAAAGAAAGAGAATGCAAAAACTACAGCTCCGGCTGCCAGTGGTCCGTCAGGAGATGTTGTAATCTGGTACTATTGGGAAACAGTAGGTCATCAGAAAGCTCTGGATCACATTATTACAGAGTTCAACAACAAGCAGAGTGCAATTAAGGTAAGCGCAAAGTATGTACCGTTTGCTGATTTCAAAAAACAGCTTTCAATTGGTGCGGCTGCTTCTGAACTGCCGGATTTGGTAATTCTTGATAACCCTGATCATGCATCGTACGCGAGTATGGGCATTTTTGCGGATATTACCGGAAAATTTGATGTAAGCACTTACTATCCGGGACCAGTTAATTCATGCACATTGAACGGCCGTTTGTACGGTGTTCCGTTCGGAAGCAATGACTTGGTACTTTTTTACAACGAAGATATGCTGAAAGAAGCAGGTGTTTCAGTTCCAACTACATGGAACGAACTTCTTGATGCCGCTGCAAAATGTACAAAAGGCAACGTATCAGGATTTGCCCACAGCTCCTTGCAGAATGAAGAAGGTACTTTCAATTTCCTTACATGGCTTTGGTCAACTGGTGCAACTTCTTATGAAATCGGGACCGCAAACGGTATTAAAGCTTTGACTCAGGTTCAGAAAATGGTACAGAACGGCGGTATGACTGTTGAAGCAATCAACTGGACACAGGGCGATACTATGAACCAGTTTATTTCTGGTAACCTTGCTATGATGATAAACGGTACATGGCAGATTCCAACTATGCGTCAAGAAGTTCCAAATATGCACTGGAATGTAGCACCAATTCCACAGGACAAAGTTCAGGCTTCTGGTCTTGGCGGTGAAAACTACGCTGTTATTGCAGGTGGTAATGAAGCTGCGGCAATTGAATTCCTGAAATATGCTACATCAAAGGATGTATGTCTGTACATGATGGAGAAAATGGGATATATCTCATCTGATTCAACTATTGCAGAAGGACAGTTCGGTGATGACCCTGTATATCAGGTATTTGTTGATGAAATGAAATACGCTGGAGCTCGTGGACCGCTTCCTGAATGGCCAGATATTTCAGACGCTATTTCTCTTGCATTCAACGAAGTAATGACAGGTGCAAGTACACCAGAGAAAGCTGCTGCCAAAGCACAGGCAACAATTGACGCAATTCTTGGAAAGTAAAAAGGCGTGCCTTATGAAGGCATTGCGTTTTTAACGTACAGATAGCCATGGGTTTATGTAAGCTCATGGCTATTTTTGTGATATAATAACACTGATGGACATTGTAAAAGTCCGCTGTGGAAATATGAAATATATGCAGATGAGGAAAATATGCACATCATAAAAATTACAGACCGTTTTTTTACCAATTACAGGAATTTGGTGCGGGAAAAAATGATTCCGTATCAATACAAAGTTCTGAATGATGAAATTGCCGTAAACATTGAACGTGAGCGGAACGATAATTCCATTCCGAATGAAAAAAGTCACTGTCTTGAAAACTTTAGGATTGCAGCCGGGCTTAAAAAAGGTGAGCATTACGGCTGGCAGTTCCAGGACAGCGATGTGTATAAATGGCTTGAAGCGGTGGCATATTCTCTTATGGAAAAGCCGGATGATAATTTGAAAGCTCTGGCAGACAGCGTGGTAGACCTTATTGCACAGGCTCAGGAAGATGACGGCTATATTTCAACATATTTCCAGCTGAAATGCCCGGAGCGCAAATTTAAAGACCTTGTGTGGAGCCATGAGCTGTACTGTGCGGGTCATTTTATGGAGGCGGCAGTCGCCTACTACGAAGCAACTGGCAGTGATAAAGTGCTCGATGTGGCGCGGAAAAACGCGGATTGCATCTGCCGGTATTTTGGTACAGGGAAAGGGCAGACTCGTGGCATTGACGGTCACGAGGAAATAGAAATAGGCCTTATGCGGCTGTATCATCTGACTGGGGATAAAAACTATTTACAAGCGGCGGCATATTTTCTTGAAGAGCGCGGCCAAAACCCGGATATCTTTATTGAGCAGAGCGCGGCGGAACACGGCGGTAAGTCAGATTTATCGGGTATTCTTTCTTTGCCGAAAACATACTTTCAAATTCATAAGCCGGTAATTGAACAAGATACCGCCGAAGGTCACGCCGTCCGTATGATGTACCTTGCTACTGCGATGGAGGATGTCGCGCTCACCGCCGGCAATAAGAAACTGTATGAAGCTTGTAAGAAAATATGGCGCAATGTGGTTGACCGGCGCATGTATATTACCGGCGGGGTTGGTTCTACGGTAATCGGGGAGTCGTTCACTTTTGACTATGACCTTCCGAACGACACCATGTACTGCGAAACATGTGCGTCTGTTGCGCTGGTGTTTTTTGCGCGGAACATGCTTTTGAATGAAGCGCACGGAGAATACGCGGATGTAATGGAACGTGCCTTGTATAACACTGTGCTTGACGGCATGGCGCTGGACGGACGGCACTTCTTTTATGTAAATCCGCTTGAAGTGACACCAGAAGCTTCTGCAAAAGATCCTGGAAAGAGCCACGTAAAACCTATGCGTCCGGAGTGGCTGGGTTGTGCGTGCTGTCCGCCGAATCTTGCGCGCCTGCTCGCATCGCTTGACAGGTATGCGTTCCATGAAAAAGATGGTGTTGTTTTTGCTGATTTGTTTATGAGCGCCCGTGCTGAGCTTTCGGGGCTTACGGTGGAGGAAGAGACTGAATATCCGTGGCAGGGAAGTGTGACTTTCAAACTGACTTCTGCGAGTTCGTGCGGTGCACAGGATGGTTGTGGGGAGTATGTGTTTGCAGTACGTATTCCGGGCTGGACTGCATATACTGCCGGGAACGGCGATGATGCGGTGAAAATAACGCTGAACGGCAAGCCGCTTGAAGTTGGCTCTGAGACCGACGGAAAAGCAGCCGTGCTAAAAGATGGCTATCTTTATCTGAAAGGTCCGTTTGAAGGTGATCTGCTGAAACTTGATTTTGCGATGCCGGTCATAAAAATGGCGGCAAATCCTGCGGTGCGTGCGGATAACGGAAAAATCGCCGTAATGCGCGGCCCGGTCGTCTATGCGCTTGAAAGCATTGATAACGGTGCAGGTCTTAACCGCCTGTTCCTGCGTGATGATACGGCTTTTACATGGCAGTACAAGGCTGATTTGCTGAACGGAGTGGGCGTTATAAAAGGAAAGGGATACCGTATTCCAGATAACGCCGGTGCAGCAGGTCCGGAACAGCCGGCAGAAGATTCGCAGGCACCTCTTTACGCACCATATTCACCAGATGCAGAAGCAAATGCTCAATGTGTGGAGCTCACCTGGATCCCGTACTTTGCATGGGCAAACCGTGGTGTAAACGAAATGTCTGTGTGGATCCGCCAGAAATAGGTAAGCGATTGTAGCCGCGCCGACAGGCGTTCGGGAGCGAAGGAATTGCCGGCTTGTCCGGCAATGTCCGAGCGGACGAATGGAGCGCGACTGCGCGTAACGGCGAAAAGCGCGACCGCCCGCGCAGAGGGCGGGTACCGCCTTATGCTTTTATGCCCTGAATGGCGATATCTACTGCATCGATAATTTCATTTACATCAGACTGATTGAATACCGCAAGTCTGAAAATTGCCGACTGAATAAGCCCATAAAAAAGTTCGTTAGTGGCTTTTACATCAACCTGGCGGAATTCCCCGGAATTAATTCCTTCAATAATAATCCACGAAAGCAGATGCCGTAAGCGCAATACACGACGGCGGACACGCTCGCCTGAATCTTTCCCGGCTTTTTGAATTTGAAGAAGATAAGTAAGAATAACGTTAAAAAGCTTTCGGTTGTCTTCGCATTTGTGCAAGATAAGTACAAGGATATTCTTAAGCTTTTCGGAATCTGTACAGTCTTTTGCCTTAACAATTGTGCGTAATCCTTCTTCAATTCCAGCTGTAAGCTGTTTTATACTGCAAAGGAATATCTCGCGCTTGTTTTTGAAATATATATAAAGTGTGGTACGCGTAATGCCGCATCTGTCCGCAATTTTTTGGAAAGTGACATCTTCGTATCCTTCTTCCACAAAGATATCAAGCGATTTTTCCAGAATTTCATGTTTCCGTTTTTCATGTTCGACTACAATAGCCATTTTTATCTCCCTAATTTTCTATGTCGCTCCAGATGTGTCTCGCTTTTTGGCCGTGTTCGGCACACCTAGAATGTTTATCTGCTTACTTTTTGAAGTATTATCCAGATGCACCTTACGTCGCTTTTCGCGGCAAGATCGGCACACTTGGAACATTTATCTACTTACTTTTTCGTTATTTATTCAAATTCGCTGCGCATTTTTTTACGGTGGAGAATCTAAATATCTGCTTACTTTGTATACATATAAAACTTGTTGTCCAAATTTCCGCACTTAATGTCTTTTACAGAATTTGCCGCTTTACCGATGCTGTTCTCAAAGTTGCCGTGCGGTGTAATAAAACCAAAATCCCAGCCAGGGAACGCGTTAAAAAGCTCGGACATTTCACGATAAAGCGCGTTCGCTTGCGCTGCATCGCCAAGCCGCTCTCCATACGGCGGGTTGCTGATAATCAGACCTTTGTCGTAAGGCGCGGTCAGTTCCATAAAATCTGCCTGCTCAAAGTCGGGGCGTTGGATGCGTGCGTCGCTTCCGATAAGCTGCAAAGCCCTTCCTGCCGTAACGCAGGCATGTTCCGCATTAAGCCGTGCCCTTGCGACTGCATCGGGGTCTATGTCGGTTCCGGTAATACGGGCCTCGCATTCCGGGCGGATTTTCTCTGCTTCTTTCTTTTTTATTTCAACAGCTCGTTCCTGATTAAATATCGGCAAGTTTTCAAGTGCAAAATGCCGCCCGAAGCCAGGTGCAACATTGTATGCATAAAGGGCTGCTTCAATCGGGATTGTGCCGGAACCGCAAAATGCGTCATGAAGCGGAGTTTTTCGCCGCCAGCAGAAAAGCTGAAGAAGCACGGCAGCTGTTGTTTCGCGGAGTGGGGCAGTTCCTCCGCTTGTACGGTATCCGCGCTTGTTGAGCGGATCGCCAGAAAGATCAAGCAGAACTGTAACTTCATCTTTTTCGATATACACGCGGACATCCGACTGAAAGCCTGTTTCTGGCAGAACTTCCATGTGCCAAATTGAGCCGAGTTTTTTATAAAGAGCCTTATGGACTATGCCCTGAACACTGTGTTCAGAAGAAAGGCGGCTTTTGTGTGTTCTAACTTTATCGATTACAACGCGAGAATCTTTTTTGAAATAGTCTTGCCACGGGATTGCGTTTACGCCGTCAAAAAGGTCGTCAAAGTTTTCTGCATGGAAAGTTCCTGCGTTAAGGTAAACTCTGTCTGCCGTGCGCAAACAAAGATTCGCCCGGAACATGCCGTCTTCGTCGCACGTAAAATTAACGCGACCGGGGGCGTTTCCGCATGGCTTATAGCCGAGTATTTTAATTTCGTTTGCAAGGATTTTTTCAGCGCCAATAGCGCACAAAGCAGTCAATGTTATCATATTGACAGAATAACACTTTTTATAATTATGTGCAAATAATTTATGTGGATATGGGGGCGCGGCAGTCGACTGCCGCCGGGCTTTTCAGGGTTACGCGCATAACGCGCTTCATTGCTTCGTTCGCGTTGCTCACTTCGCAACGGCTTGCGCCGCCCTTACAATCCCTGCCCCTTGTTCTACAACGCTATTCCGCGCATATCAGCGAGTGTCGCATAGCCTTTTCTCTGCATGAACTGCTTCATTCTGGCAACAATTTCTGTCATGCACGACGGATTTGCGAATGTCGCCGTTCCCACTTGTACAGCGTGGGCTCCTGCCATTATGAACTCAACTGCGTCCTGCCAGCTTTGAATACCGCCAAGAGCGATAACCGGAATGCGTTTTTCTTCCGGGAGCGTATTCATCGCGCGGCACAAGTCGTAGACCATACGAAGTGCGATAGGCTTTATTGCGGGGCCGGAATAGCCGGCGTGAATGTTCGCGAAGACAGGGCGCGCCCGTTCTATGTCGATGGCGGTTGTCTGGAATGTGTTTACTAAGCTGAGTGCGTCCGCTCCCGCTTCGCGAACCGCATTTGCTACTGCGAGCAAATCCGGGGCATTCGGCGAAAGTTTTACGACAAGCGGTTTTTTTGTGACGCTTCTGACGGCATTCGTTATTTCTGCGGCTGTTGCAGGATTTAAGCCGAATGCCATTCCGCCGGCTTTTACGTTCGGGCATGAGATATTAAGCTCAATCATTGGAACGGCGGTCTTATCAAGAAGCGATGCGCCCTGCGTGTATGTGTCGAGCGAAGAGCCGGAAAGGTTTGCCAGTATGACTGTATCGAACTTTTGCATTTTTGGAAGCTCATGCTCTATAAAATGGCGGATACCGGGGTTTTCAAGCCCGATGGAGTTTATAAGACCGCCTGTTGTCTCCACAAGGCGGTTGCCGGGGTTTCCGGCGCGGGGTTCAAGCGTTAGGCCCTTTGAGCATATTCCGCCGAGCGCATTTACATCGATAAGAGAGGAGTACTCGCTTCCGTAGCCGAACGTGCCGGAAGCCGCGATAACAGGGTTTTTGAAGTGAACGCCGCAGATGTCAACGGAAAGATCAGGTTGTGCTGGGGTATTGGGCGCGAGTTCTGTGGCGGGACATGCAGCGGTCTCTGCACGGACGGGCTGTTTGGG
>JAIKVO010000091.1 GCA_024685655.1 Treponemataceae bacterium | reverse complement strand
TTTATTCATAATTATTGTATAGATATTCACGAGGAAATGCATGAAAGAACGACTCACACGTCTTAAAATAATCCGTAAACTTATAAAAACATACCGCATTGAAAGCCAGGAGGCTCTGCTCGGCTACCTTACGCGCGAGGGCTTTGAGGTTACGCAGGCTACGCTTTCGCGCGATCTTAAGCTGCTCAAAGTTGGCAAAGTTTCTGACGGGCACAACGGCTACGTCTACACACTTCCGGGCGAAGAGGACAGGCAGGAATCGGAGCTTTCGCTCGCGCAGGATTTTATGCGCGGCTATATCTCGATTGAGTGTTCGGGGAATATCGCGGTTATAAAGACGTATTCGGGTTATGCGGATGTCGTGGCACAGTCTATAGATTCTATGGGCATGGACGAGGTTCTTGGCACTATCGCCGGTGGTGATAACTGTGTTTTCGCGTGTCTTCGTGAAGGCGTGACGGGAGATCAATTCCTTGATGCGCTCAAGCTGAAAGTGCCGGAACTTGACGAGTAGCGCCGACGAGCAACGACTGTTATGTAAATTCCGCCCGCCCTACAACAAATGAAGGGTCGGGCTTTATTCGTGCGCGGGGGTGCTCCTCGTGTCGATTTTGGGGGATATATGATTAATTGGGAAAACGCAGATTCTCTTGAATCTTGGAAAAAACTGATGTCTCTTAAGGGACAAGTTTCACTTAAAAAAGAACTTTCCGCTGACCGCGTAAAAAAATATGCGGCACAGGAAGCGGAAGGACTTGTGTATAATTATGCAGCCAAGCAGGTCAACGATCAGATTCTTGGCATAATGCAGCAGCTTTCTGACGAGGCTCAGCTTACAGAAAAGTTTGAGGCTCTTTATAATGGAGAAATTATCAATACTGGAGAAAATAGAAAAGTTCTTCATCACTTGCTCCGCGGTCAGCTTGGAAACGACGTTGAGTACAGCGGAAAAAATGCCCGCACTTTCTATGAGACTCAGCAGAAAAACATCGCGGCTTTTGCGGATAAAGTTCATTCAGGCGCAATTGCAAACGCCAAGGGCGAAAAATTCACGACTGTCGTTCAGATTGGTATCGGCGGCTCAGATTTGGGACCACGCGCAATGTACATCGCTCTTGAAAACTGGGCGAAAAAGAACGGCTGCCTTAAGATGAACGCAAAGTTTATCTCTAACGTAGACCCGGATGACGGCGCGGCTGTCGTAGGCTCCGTTGACCTTGCGCACACGCTTTTCATCCTTGTCTCAAAGTCCGGCACGACGCAGGAAACGCTTGCGAACGAGCTTTTCGTAAAAGATTTCCTTAAAAAAGCAGGGCTCGACCCAGCAAAACACATGATTGCCGTAACATCAGAGACAAGCCCGCTTGCCAACAATCCGGCATATCTTGCTTCTTTCTACATCGATGACTACATCGGAGGCCGCTTCTCTTCTACGTCAGCTGTTGGCGGCGCCGTTCTGTCGCTCGCGTTCGGCGGAAACGTTTTCGCAGACTTCCTTAAGGGCGCGCACGAAGAAGACCTTCTTTGCAAAAACAAGGACATAAAGAAAAACCCGGCGTTGCTCGACGCGCTTATCGGCGTTTACGAGCGCAACGTGCAGGAGTACCCGGCGACCGCGATTCTTCCGTACAGCCAGGCACTCAGCCGCTTCCCGGCTCACCTTCAGCAGGCTGATATGGAGTCGAACGGAAAGAGCGTGAACCGCTTCGGAAAGCCGGTAAACTACGTTACAGGCCCTGTAATTTTCGGCGAGCCGGGTACGAACGGCCAGCATTCGTTCTACCAGCTGCTTCATCAGGGAACGGATATTATCCCGCTTCAGTTCATAGGCTTCCTTGACAATCAGACAGGCTGCGATGTAGAAGTTGACGGCTCTGTTAGCCAGAAAAAGCTTTGCGCGAACCTTGCGGCACAGATTGTCGCTTTCGCATGCGGAAAGGATGACGAAAACCCGAACAAGAACTTCGCAGGTGAGCGTCCTTCAAGCCTTATCTACGGAAAGCAGCTTACTCCGGCGAGCCTCGGCGCGCTTCTTGCCCACTTTGAGAACAAAATCATGTTCCAGGGGTTCATTTGGAACTTGAACAGTTTCGATCAAGAAGGCGTTCAGCTCGGTAAGAAGCTCACGAAGAAAGTTCTGGCGCACGATATTGACGGTGCGCTCAAGGAATATGCATCTATCTTCGAAATCTAAGAAGGCGAGCGAGGCGGGTAGAAGTTTTCCGGGCTTGCGCAGTTCCCTAACGGTCAGCCGCTTCACTCGCGCTGTTATTGTCGGGCGTGACCCGGCAATCCATCGCTCGTTCCAGTGGCCGGCTTCGCCGCTGCTCCAACCCGGCGCGTACAGGCTTGCAAAACTTTGGCAGAGTCTGCTTTGTGCGAGCCTTATACTTCTGCTTCTCGTTACGGGGTGTGTCACAACTGACAATGCTGACACATCTTCCTCAGCTGTCGCGCTTGGCTTGGAAACTTCTGAGGAACGCATACCAGAAATTCTGCATGAAATTCCTTCGGAGCCAGAGCCGGAGCCGTTTTACTGCCCTTTCTGCGGTGTGGAAATTCCGCTCGATTCCATTTTCTGCCTCAAATGCGGTAAAAAAATAGAAGATTTTGGCAAAGAGGAGCCTTGGCACATTCCTGAATCTCTGAACGAGCTGATTGGGGAGTGGACGGGCGACTCTGGAGTTGTAATAAAATATCCCGATTATTCTTTAGCGACGGGAGACCGCATGCTTTCTTTTTCTTGGCCTGAAATAGATGCGACATATGATTGGTACGAGTATGCGGAAACTTACGGTCTTACCGTCAGTTCTATGTGGAACAAGAAAAACGCTTACAGAGCAGCAATTTGCGGGGACATACGCTCCGATGAGAACGGTTCGCAGCTAGGCGTTGCTGTCAGACGAGACGATGATGGTACGATATACGCGCAGCAAAAGCTTTTTGTGGCAGAAAAAATTGTGCGTGATAATGCCTCGTTTTTCCTTGTTTCGCCGGATGGAAAGAAATTTAAGACCGATGGACTTTTCAGGCTTTTCAGCTCTCTTAATTATTCGGTTAAAGGTTCTGGATTCGTGTACATAAAAGGTGATGATTAATGAAAACTCCTTTTGCGAAAAAGCTTGTCAAAAAAATCGTTTTGTTCTTAATTCTTGCCGTTTTGCCGGTGAGTTTTACTTTTCCTCAGGAATCGGCTCTTGTATTGAGCGGAGGCGGCGGCAAAGGAGCGTATGAGGTCGGTGTTTGGCAGGCTTTGCTAGAATACGGAATTGCACAGAAAATCTCCGTAATTGCAGGAAGCAGCGTAGGTGGGTTGAATGCTGCTCTTTTCGCTGTCTCCGATATGGATGACATCCTTGCGATATGGAGAAACTTGGTTCCGCAATTTCTTGTTGAGGAAGATGCGATTATTTCTCAGAACGGGCTTCGTAAGATAATTGAGAGTCTTCCATTGGAAAAACTTCATGGTTCATATCCGTTCGTGAACGTTACGTGTGTGCGAAGGCGTTTTTCTGTATTAAAGACTGTCGCGAAAACTTTCGGGCTTATCAGCGCGGGAGATGTCGCTCATCGTTTCTGGCTGAATGCAGAGGATGATGTTTCTGAAATAAGGCAGTTGCTGCTTGCAACATCCGCATTTCCTTTTGTTACAGAGCCTGTTGAGCTGAAAGACGGCTACAAGTATACCGATGGAGGAAACGAGCTTGTCGGCGGCGATAATGTTCCGATTGATGCTATCATTGAAGATTCTGACAACGGTTTTTACGGTCAAGTTGACAGGATAGACACGATTTATGTTGTATATTTGGCGCAGGTTCCCAAAAGGCGCATAAAAGTCAAGGATTATGATAAGTTCCGGATTGTAGAGATAATCCCTTCCATCGACCTTGCGGGGCTGATTGACGGAACATGCAACTTTACAGCGGACAGAATAAATCTTCTTATCAATATTGGCTACGAAGACACTGTGAGAATACTGCGTGATAAAGGTCTATACCCGGTTTCGGATTTCTGGTTTTAGACGTTATTTTTGCCGGAGCGATAGGGATTTCAGCAAATCTTGGATTGTTTGTTTGTTGAAGTTGTCCAAAGCATTGTATTGTTTCAAGATGTTCTGTTGCTCTTTATTCAGCGTTAAGACTTCTGATTTGCTGTTTGATGGATTGCATACAAGATATTCTACGGAAACTCCCAGAGCTTGTGCTATTTTCACTGCGTTTTCCACACCCGGTTGTGATTTTCTCCCTGAAAGATATTTATCTAATGTATTTTTACTGATACCAGTCTTTTGAGATAATTCTTTAATTTCTATATCTTGATAATCCAATTCATTTCTTAAGTTTTCAGCGAATCCCATATATCTATGATAGTAAAAAATGGCGTTCATTTTGTTGACAAAAGTACAATAGTGCGCTTAATATGTTTGTGTAAACGTACAATAAGGTGATTAAATTTTAAAATCCATGTCCTATATTACGAACTATAAGCATATAGAAGGAAAAGTGAGATGATAAAGCTGTTTGATAAGGGATATGTTTATTTTATGTGGGATGATATTTTGAACGGCAAACTATGCTTTGTAGCTGATTCAACAGACGATCTTGAATCTCTTGTAGATGAAAAAAATGATTTATGTATTGTGTCTAAATCTTTATATCCTGGATTTCCATTCCGAGCTAATAATAAAAGATACCGTCTCGCATACTATGATCCGCAGTATGAGCAAAAAAAAGCTTACAACGAGGGAATCCCGTTACAGTACAAGCTTATACATTCTAATGAATGGATTGACTGTTTACCGAATATTCCTCCGCCATTTGGCATTGCTGAGGTCAGGATTAAGCTGAATACGTATGAAAAAGAATTCTACAAGTGCTCAGAACACAAAAAAAACTCGTACTGAACTTAAAAAGCAATCAGTTAATAACAGAACAAGATTTACTAAATCAGGAGAATAGATTATGCATGCATTAATGTTAGCTGCCGGAATGGGCAAGCGTTTAGGTCGATATACTCAAAATGGTACCAAGTGCATGGTACAGGTCAATGGTAAGGCATTGATTGAATACGCCATAGAAGCTTTAGTAAAAGCAGGAATAAAGAAATTCACCCTGGTTACAGGTTATCGTAGTGACGCATTGAAGAATTTCATTAAATCAAGATTTAATGAAAAAAATCTTTGTGGAATGAAAATAGAATATATTGACAATCCTGTTTATGATAAAACAAACAATATCTATTCCCTTTATTTAGCAAAAGATGTTCTTATTCAAGATGATACTATCCTTTTGGAAAGCGATCTGATTTTTGAAGATAAGATTCTTGAAGATATAATCAAGAGCCCAGATAAAGATCTAGCTATAGTTTCGTATTTTGAGCCTTGGATGGACGGAACATGCACTATTATGGATTCTGACAGAAATATCGTGGGAATGCTGGATAAGGATCATTTTAAATGGGCAGATATTAGGAATTATTATAAAACTGTTAATATCTATAAACTTTCAAAAGAGTTTTCTCAACAGTATTATATTCCTTTTCTAGAAGCGTACCAAACAGCATTTGGAAAAAATGTATATTATGAAACTGTTTTAAAAGTTTTAACTCTGCTTGATGTAAAGAAAATTAAGGGGTTCGAGGTTTGTGGAAATCAATGGTATGAAATTGATGACCCTGCTGATTTGGCAATTGCAGAAACTCGATTCGCTCCAGTAAAAGAAAAGCTCAAAATGATGGAAAACAGGTATGGTGGGTATTGGAGATTTCCTCAGATTTTGGACTTCTGCTATTTGGTTAATCCGTTTTTTCCACCAAAGAGGCTCATTGACGAGCTTAAATCAAGCTTTGAAGTTTTAATGCGTTCTTATCCAAGCGGAGCACGGCAGCAAAACTTGTTGGCAGGAAAAATATTTAATGTTCTTCCGGAGCATATTGCAGTAGGTAACGGAGCTGCTGAATTGATTAATTCTTTTTGCCGCTTGGTTACTGGTAAGACTGCGATTCCGTATCCTACTTTTAATGAATATCCTGCAAGGTTTTGCAATTCTGAAACGGTTCCAGTTCCTGTTAATCAGGAAAACTTTGAGTATACGGTTTCTGATATACTGAAAGTTGTTGATGAGGAAAAAGCTAATACGGTTCTGCTTATAAATCCTGATAATCCGACAGGACATTTTTTGAAAAAGCAAGATGTTTTGAAACTGTTGGATGAACTCAAAAAAAGGAATGTCCGATTAATTTTTGATGAATCTTTTATTGATTTTGCAGAATCAGAGATTCGATATACTCTAATTGATGAAGAAATAATTAATAAATATCCTAACTTGGTAATAATAAAATCTATTAGTAAGAGTTATGGAGTTCCGGGATTTAGGCTTGGTGTTCTTGTTAATTCCAATGAAGAATTAATTAATGAGGTTATTAAGAATAATTCGATTTGGAACATTAATTCTTTTGGAGAATACTTCTTACAGATTTTTGATAAGTATAAATCTGGATATAAAGAATCATGTGACCTTATAGCAGCTGAACGGGCAAGATATTCAAAGAAATTGTCGGAGATACCAGGAATTAAGGTATATCCTAGTCAGGCAAATTATGTTTTATGTGAGTATACAGGAAAAATGACTGTAACAGAGCTTACAGAACGACTTTTATCGAAACATAATTGTCTTATAAAGAATCTTGTAAAAAAGACACCGTTTGAAGGTAAAAACTTTATGAGATTTGCCGTAATAGAACCGGACAACAACGATATCTTTATAAAAGCGTTAAAAGAGGAGCTTTCATCCGATAAAGCAAATTAACTGTTTTACAAAATCTGATACATGAAGATACAGCCTTCATCGTAGGCTGGTTTTATGTGATTGTGAATGTATGCTTCCATTTCAGGAGGAAGCCGGCTGAATTCGAAAGTACTGTAATGTTCTAGCAGTTCGTCTTGTGGCAGCGCATAAATGTGAATCGCCTGTATGCCGAATAGTTCTGCTCCATAATTTACAGTAGGAATAATAAATCTTCGGAAAACCAACTCACCTAGACCTTTTATCTCAGGATGACGTTCCCTGTATGCCGAATTTACGGCGAAGTTGGAAAGTTCTACGGAAGGAACTGTGTATTTCTCTGCATCTTCTTCTGATTGTTCAGGGGCTTTTAGTGTAAAAGCCCCGGTATGAAGCGAGAAATAAGCAGCTATCTCGTTCGTTTCCTTGTCGCGGACAAGATATGTTCTGTTGCTGCGGTCATGTTCTTCTGCTTCAGCAAGTGTTTTTAGGTAATTCTCTAAGCCCTTGCCTGTATTCTTTGCAACAAAAAATGATTTGATATCTTCAAGATTACTTGTTGAAGAAAGAAGATGTTCAATTTTAAATTTCTTGTCATTTAAGGGCGCGAGCAGCATGAAATCTCCTTAATACGATGGGGTCGCGAGAACACGCTTTCGGGTGGTTTCATCAAGGCTTGCAAGCCATTTTTCTTCCTCTTCGTCAATCTGGCGGTCAAGTTCAGTAAAATCTGGCTTTGGAGTGTTGAGTATATGAAGCATGATTTTTTTTACCATGCTGTCATCGGGCAATCTGTTAAGAGCTTCTCTTTGGCTGATTGTTCTCATTTTTTATCCTCCTTGCACTATAAATATAACACATTTTTGAAAAAATAGGAACCTTGCATGCAAGTTTCGTAAAAGTCGAGTAGTGCGGTAGGGATTGGAGTACCTTTAGTTCTGGCGGTTTATCCGCCAGAATACATCTGGTCAAGGTACGCTTCGCTCATGACCTTGACTCAGATGTTTTGCCGTTTGAGAAATGATTATCAAACGGCAATGAGCCGCGGTAGACGGCGCTATTTTGCAACAAGCACGAAGTGCGCAGTTTCGAGCCAGTACGGAAAGCCCGCCCGCGTCAGCGGGACCGCCCATAATTCGACTTGCAGCGAGCTTGCGAAAATCTCCGTTCTTCTGTATAGTTCCATTATGCAGATAATTCAGATGATCAGGCTCCTACTGATTGGAATCGTTGTCGGTATGTGCAACGTTATTCCGGGAGTCTCCGGCGGCACCATGGTCGTCGTTTTCAACATATACGAACAGTTTGTAAACGCAATCACGCTTAATATTAAGAAGCTTATAAAAAATTGGAAGTTTGTAGTGCCTGTTCTTGGTGGAATGGCTGCGGGCGTTCTTATTTTCAGCAAGCTGATAACTGTTCTTTACGGTAAATTCCCTGTACAGACAAATTACTTTTTCTTTGGTCTTATTTTAGGAAGCATCCCTTTTCTTTTTAAGCTCACTACAAAACATGAGCCGGGAAAACATCTCTCTGCTAAGCGGATAATATCTATTGTTATTTGTGCCGCCGCTGGTTTTGTTTTTTTGCTTTGGTTCTCAAGCCTTGAGAAGAGCGTTGACAGAACGGCTGTGATAATGGTTTTGCCTGAAATCAAACCCATGCTTCTTGTACGGATTTTTTTCGCAGGAATCCTTGGCGCTGTTGCTATGATTATTCCTGGAATTTCCGGTTCTCTTCTGATGCTGATTATGGGCGTATATCCGATTGTGATTGCGAGCATTCCGGCTCTTTTCAGCAGCGAGACATTCTTTCATGCGCTGTTCTTGCTGCTTCCTAACGGAGTTGGCGTTATTATCGGGCTTTTGGGCGGCGCAAAACTTGTTAGCTGGATTATGAAAGTTGCTGAAGCCCAGGCGTATTCTGTTATTCTTGGATTAATTCTGGCTTCTGCCGTCACGATTTTCCCCGGATTCAGCAGCATTAACGGCGTGCTGCAGGGGATAGCATGTGTCGTATGTACCGCTATCGGAGCTGCCATGGCGTTTTTCAGCACGAAATTTGCGCCACAGGAGAAATAGAAGTTCGCATCTGTGCCGGCTGGGGTAGTGGCTCCGCGCCTGCCGCAAACGGCTCACGAAGCTGTGGAAACGCCTGCAACAAAAGGCTCACGCGCCTGTTGTGTTCTAGAGACTCCGCGTTTGCCGCAAACGGCTCACGAAGCTGTGGAAACGCCTGCAGCAAAAGACTCACGCGCCTGTTGTGTTCTAGAGACTCCGCGCTTGCCGACACCTCTGATGCGAACTATGCCATCGTGACAGAATCTGCAAGATTGTTCAAAAATCGGGATATCATTGAGAAGGCATCTTTTGTGAGCATCGCTTCTGAATCCATCGGAGTGTGCATCATGCGCCATGTGAGCGGAAGCTTTTCTGTGAGCAGCAGTTCCTCGGCTTTGTCAGCCGCACCTGCCGCGACACTATGCGTCATGACAAGCCTCTCAAAGTTTTTGTCGCGTTGTAAATTCCGTAAATAAAGGGTGGCTTCCTCCGAAGGAAGAACCGTGAGCGCGACGGCCGGAATACCGTTCGCAAGAAAACCCGCGTTGTCGCTGTACGGAACCGGAGCTTTTATCCAGCGCCCAGGTGCGGCATCTGCAACAATATCGCATGTTTTTTTGAAAAGAGCGTCCAATTCAAGCTTGAACGAAATCGGTCCAGGGCTGTTCATTCCCGCTGTTGATACAAGAAGAATATTTCCGCGTCCGCATCCGTCAAGAACAAAAACATCGTTATTTTTTACTCCAAGTTTCCTGAACATTTGCGCGATGGCGAATGCGCCTTGATTTAGCGAATCTGACGATGACATTCCGCCAAGCTCTTCTCCATCTGTCAATATAATCCGGATATTGTGGACTTTCCCTGAGTAAAGCAGCTGTTCTGCCCAATCCAAAACCTGATACACAGCTGCGCTGTTGTCGTTTGCACCGGGCGTATTCTCTGCCCTGTCGTAATGAACGATTACGGTTTTTGCCCTGAATCGTGGTGAGTATGATGTTTTGGGAAAAAGAATGCAGATGTGTGTTTTTCCGTCTAATTTTATAGGAGTGAACGGAATGCAGCGTTTTTTTAGTCGGGAGATAAGGAACTCCGTTCTGTCGCAATTTTGTGATATAAATTCAGAGAAATCTTCCGGTAGAAAATCCATACGTGTTAATAGAGCAGTTTGAAAACATCAGTTTTCGAACTGCAACCTTATAATTCTACAAGTTTTGTCGGGTTTTGCCTGAAAAACTTGCGTCTAGCACGGGAACTGGCAGAGTTTCCGTGCTAGTTAATTTTCGGCACAAATATGGAAAATCTGGAGCAGACAGGAAACAATGTCCTGATTTGTGCTGAGGGTTGTATCAGTTTCTGGCTGTAAAGGGGGCGCCGGCGCCGCTTGCATTCCGCAACGGATTCGAAACATGAAGTTTTAAGCTAGTTTCGCTACGAACGCTGGGAACTTCACCGCAAAGCTGCGTCGGCCTTGTTTGTTTAGTAACGATAATCGTCGCGGTTATTTCTGTTTTCTTTGTTGAAATTTCTTTCTCCGCGATCTCTGTTGAAGCTTCTTTCGCGGTTATAGCCGCCTTCTCTGTTGAAGTTTCTTTCTCCACGGTTGCGGTTGAATTCTCCCCTTGGTTTGAATCCTCCGTTCCTAGGTTTTTCCTCTGCGATGCTTACGCGGATACGGCGGCCTTCAAGTTCTTTCCCGTTGAGTGTTGCGATCGCTGTGTTGGATGCCTCGTCATCTGCCATCTCAACAAATCCGAATCCTTTTGACTGTTCAGTGAATCGGTCTTTGATTACCGTTACGGAAATAACTTCACCGTACTGTGCGAAAAGATTCTTAAGCGTTTCTTCCGTCGTTGCATAATTCATGTTTCCTACATAAATTTTTTGAGCCATTCTAAATTTTCCCTTGCCTGCTCAGGCTTTCAAGTTTTTGGGGATAAAGATTTTTACCCCGTGTCGCATAAAAATATGCGTTAGGTATCGTGTACTGTTTTCATAACTGTATTTACCGGAAATCAACAATGCTGGAAGGAAATCTTTTTTGAATGCCTGCAGAACCGTTTAACGGGAGATATTAGTATAAGAGAACGTACTTTCGACAGGGCTGCAAACTGTTCAAATCCGCAAAGTCCCATTAATTTGAGGTTACTATGGAATGTTTCGTAAGTCAAGCGAAAAAAGCATGTTTTATATGCAAAGGGGCGAACACGCCCCTCGCTCCCAAGCAAGTCGCTCCACGAATCGTCACAACAAGTTGTGCCGATCCTCTCCGCTTTGTTGCTTGTCCGCTACCCCACTATACGGGGGACACCCCCGTAACGCCCCCGGCAAAAATAACCGTGTGCTACCATAAATCGCAAAAAAAAGGTACACTATGCGCATGATTAAGGCAGAAATAAAAGATAAAGAGCTTTTGGAGCATCTTTCTTCGATTGAAAAAGACGGAATGTCGATATTCGTGATGGCTGGCGGGCGTATTCGTGGCGCGCTTTTTAACGGCAGCCGATTTGTCAACGATATGCGCGTACAGCACAATCTCGGTATTTTAGAGACGATGATTCTTGGGCAGGCTTGTCTTTGTGGTGCGCTGATGATTCCGACGATGAAGGGTAGGGAGCATCTTGTTTTCAGGTACGATACGAATGGTCCTGCCGCTGGTTTTTCAGTTGAGGCTGATTCAGCAGGCACTGTCCGTGGTTTTTTGCTTCAGAATCCGGTTCCTGTGGATAAACCTCTTGAAAGTTGGGATTTGTCGCCATTTTTCGGTCCCGGCACGGTGAGCGTCACGCGTATGCAGGAAGGCAACAAAGTTCCGCAGACTGGCACGACGGAAATTATGTTCCGTAACATTGCCCAGGATCTTACATGGTATTTTCAGCAGTCTGAGCAGATTCAGACGGCTTTCAACACAAGCATCCTTATGGACCGTGCCGGACGTGTGACAGGAGCTGGTGGGTTGTTTTTGCAGGTAATGCCGGAGATTGGCGGCAAACTTTCGGAAAAGCTTGCTGAGCGTGCAGCTGAGAAGCGTAAGAACAGTGAGCCAGACGCGGCGCAAGGGGCGGCTGGTGCGGCAAGTGTGCGGCCTGAGGTGACCGTTGCGCCAACCGCGACAAATGAGGGTTCTGCACGGAACGAGCAGACTGGTGCAGCACAAAATGTTGCCTCCGATACGACTAACGACGATCTTCTCGACCGCGTTGAAGCTGCTTTTCGTGCCGCTCCGCCGCTAGGACAGTGGTTCAGCGAAAAAGGCGACCGCGATGATATAATATATGGTCTTTTCAGGGAGTTTTCGCCTTCTGTTGTTTTGGAGCGAGACATCCTTTTTGATTGCCCCTGCTCAAAAGAGGTTTTTACGCGTCATGTCAAGAATTTGGGCGCGGCGGAGCTTGCCGACATAAAGAAAAACGGACCCGACCCGTTGGAAATCGTCTGCCACAATTGCGGAAGCGTTTACTGCATCCCGGTTTCGGAACTATGACTATACCTTCTTCAGTTTTTCGAGCAGTGCGGAACAGCCTGCCGTAACGTCGCGGTACGTCTCATCAAAGTTGTCGGTGTACCACGGGTCGGCTACGTCATGTGAGGTTCCGCAAAACTCAAGCATCTTGAAAATCTTTCTGTCCGGGTCTCCGCCCGCGATACGCTGCATGTTCCGTATGTTCGCGCTGTCCATGCCGATTAAAAGATCGTAGTATTCGTAATCGTCTGCTGTCATGCGGCGTGCGCGGTGCGGAACAAGCGGGATTCCTTCCTTCCGCAGCTTTGAGACCGTTCCGTAATGTGGCGGATTCCCGATTTCTTCCGTGCTTGTTGCTGCAGAATCTATCTTGAATTGCGCGGAAAGTCCCGCTTTTTCTACCATATATGTAAAAACGCTTTCTGCCATTGTGGATCGGCAAATGTTGCCGTGGCACACGAAAAGTATGCGTATTTGCTTGTTCTTATTCATAAATTACATCGAAATCAGGTTAGAATAAACGCTGTTCTCCGGCTCTCCGCCTTTTATGAACTCGGCACCGACCGTTTTGCGGTAAAACATCTCCGCGTCTTTCACCCATCCGATTATAGCGTAAGCGTAGCCGTATTCGCGCATGGCATTCAACGTCCGCACAAGAAGAGCCTTTCCTACGTTGCCGCCTCGTTTTTCGGGATCAATACCTATAGGCCCGAAGAAACCTTTAGCTGTCGCGTCATAGCATGCGAAACCGATAAGCTTGCCGTTCTCCGTCGCAATAAAACATTTCGGCAGTTCCTGCATCATCGCGTGCTCCACCTCGCCCTTCCAGCCAGGTCCGAAACAACGCTCCACGAAAGCAAGAACTGCATCTTTTTCGCCAACGAACGCCCGCTTTATCTTTATGGAATCCGCAGTTTGTATCTCCGGCAGATTCTGTAAGTTTGCAATCATGTCACAACCGTCTGTCATTTTTATCCTCCATATTTTTTTTGATTGGTAACGCTTACAAAACTATATTATGTAAAAGTTTTGGTGTCAATAATTTTATCTGTTGCGAGAGTGAATCACAAAAAATGAGTTTTGTTATTAAAGTAATACTTTAATTTTTTTTCGCAGAATTGCGTATAATATATATGTTGGAAATGCCTGGTTCAGGCGGCGTCTCCCGGACTCAATCGGTTTTTACCGAAATCGTAGAAAGGGAGGCTTGCTTATGACATGTGAGCTAGTTATTGCATTGGTAACGTGCGCTGCCAGCGTAATATCCGCTGTTATAGCAGTTCTCTCATATTTTAGAAATAAAAGATGAGTAGATAAAGAAAGCCGCCCCCAAGTCTGTAAACACGGGCGGCTTTAAACCAACCGTGGAGATGACCCAATGAATCGGGCATTCCCTTTTCTCAATATAGCACAATATCTTTTTACCGTCAAATCAAAATAAGCTTTTAGCAGATTATAGCGGATTTTGCCGGAAATTGCTATTATAACCAAAACGGAGGAAGCACAATGATGATATACGAAAGACTTCTTGAATACCGGGATGAAAAATACAGCGAGTTCCAGAGCAAACTTGTACCGAATATCTCGCCAGACACGATTATTGGCGTAAGAACGCCGGATATGCGCGCGGTCGCAAAAGCTGTTGCCGGCACCGAAGAAGCAGCTGCTTTTTTGAAGGAGCTTCCGCACAAGTACTACGAAGAAAACCTCGTGCATTTTTTCATAATTGCCGGCATTAAAAACTTTGACGAGTGCGTGCGCGAGGTAGAGCGGTTTTTGCCTTTCATTGACTGCTGGCCTGTGTGCGACCAGTCAAGCCCGAAAGTCTTTAAAAAAGAGCACGAAAAGCTTCTTCCGCTAATAAAAAAGTGGATAAGTTCGGAGCATGTATACACAGCACGGTTCGGAATGCGTATGCTTATGAACGAGTTCCTTGATGCTGACTTTAAGCCGGAGTATCTTGATCTGGTCGCACAGAAACGCGGTGAAGACTACTACCTTAAGATGATGGTCGCGTGGTATTTTGCGACCGCGCTTGCCAAGCAGTATGACGCGACTCTCCCGATTATAGAAAGCCGCCGCCTTGCACCGTGGACGCATAACAAAGCAATCCAGAAAGCGGTAGAAAGCTTCCGTGTCACAGACGAGCACAAGGCGTATCTGCGGACGCTGCGTGTTTGACGTCAATGTCTCCGCATTATAAATAATTCTGTCTTGAAATTGGCTCCCAGTCGCGTAGCGTGTTCCAAAGCCGCGAAATATTGCGCTACACGCTGTTTGTGGCAAAGAAACTATTAAACATGTCGCTGGCGCGACCTCCACAAACAGAGTGTCTTTGGCCCACGCTCCGCTTCCGCTCGAAACTGCGCACTTTGTGCTTGTTGCGAATGTGCGCCGATTAACCTCAAGTGTTTTATAACGCCGAAGCGCCCGGAATCCTAAAAAATCAATTCTTTACTTTTTTATCGATTATTAGTATATTTATCGTGTTCATTGACGGAGTAAATTGCCGCAATCTGCAAACAGGTGCGCGTCGTTCCGTCTTGAATTGCAAACTATCCGTATTTAGCGGATGTATATAGAGATACAGGAGTTTCCCATGATTAAGACAGTAAAAGATGTTGATCTTAAAGGCAAACGCATTATTATGCGTGTTGATTTTAACGTACCTATGAAAGACGGTGTTGTTCAGGACGACACTCGTATTCAGGCTGCTCTTCCTACGATTAAATACATTATCGAGCAGAATCCTCGTTCACTCGTTCTTATGAGCCATCTGGGAGACCCCAAGAAGGATGTTAAGAAGGCTCAGGAAAAGGCTGAGAAAGCTGGAAAGACATGGACAGACGCAGATGCAGAGAAGTTCATCAACGGAAAGAACCGCATGAAGCCTGTTGTTGAGTATTTCGCAAAGGTTCTTGGAAAGGACGTTGCATTCCTTCCAGACGCACTCGGACAGAAAGCTGCTATCGACGCTCTCCCGGAGGGCGGAATCGCTATGCTTGAGAACACACGCTTCCACAAGGAAGAGACAAGCAAGGACGATGCAGAGCGCGACTCAATGGCAAAAGAGCTTGCTACATACGGCGACATTTTCGTAAACGATGCTTTCGGAACAGCTCACCGCGACCACGCTTCAACAGCTTCTATCGCTAAGTTCATGAAAGTGAACGTTGGCGGCTTCCTTATGGAGAAAGAAGTTAAGTACATCGAGCCGATGGTAACGAATCCTGCAAAACCGATGACAGCTATCATCGGCGGTGCAAAAGTTTCTTCAAAGATTGCTGTTCTTGAGAGCCTTCTTAAGAATGCTTCAACGCTCATTATCGGCGGCGGTATGGCATACACATTCCTTAAGGCACAGGGACACTCAATCGGAAAGTCTCTTGTTGAGGACGACTTCATTGATACGGCAAAAGACCTTCTTGCAAAGGCTGCAGAGAAGAAAGTAAAGATTCTTCTTCCTGTTGACCACGTTGCAGCTGCTGAGTTCGCAGACAAAGATCCGGTTGCAGTTGACGCTATCGACCTTCCAGAGAACCTTATGGGTATGGATGTTGGTCCTAAGACTGTTGCTCTTTACAAAGACGCTATCATGGCTTCTAAGTCAATCGTTTGGAACGGACCGGTCGGCGTTTTCGAGTTCGAGAATTTCGCAAAGGGAACAGCAGAGGTTGCTCACCTTGTTGCAGATGCAACTGGTGCTGGCGCGATGAGCGTTGTCGGTGGCGGTGACTCTGTAGCTGCCGTAAACAAGTTCAATCTTGCTTCAAAGATGAGCCACGTTTCAACAGGCGGTGGTGCATCACTTGAGTTCCTTGAAGGAAAAACACTTCCAGGAATCGCTGTTCTTGAGACAAAATAACTGATTCGGGCCGAGGGGGTGTTTTGCGCACCTGCGGGAGGGCAAAGGGTGCACACCGCGCCCTTTGCGCATCTTTTGAAAAGGGCGAACCTTTCCTCTTGGCGTGGAATCATCTTTCAAAAGCTGCCGGAATCCGTTTCGGCGGCTTTTTTTTACAGTGGGGACATGTGTTTCGGGCGGTTTTGCTTATACGGCCAACCAGATATAGGCGTTTTTTTTACATTTTTGATTTTTTTTAGGAAAAAATTACGGAGAAATCAAAAATATCATATAAATATTTCACAAAATTGAAAAATAAGACTGGTATTCCTAATGGTTTCGGGTTATACTAGTGTTTGTTGATTAATCAACATACACTGTGCAGAAAGGAGTGCATATATTTATGAACAGAAAAGAACTTGTTGATGCTATTGCTGAGGAGACAAAACTCACAAAGAAAGATGCAGAGGCTGCTGTAAAAGCATTTATGGGTGCTGTATCAAAAGAACTTTCTAAGGGTGGTACAGTACAGTTAGTGGGATTCGGTACTTTCTCAGTTGGTGAGCGTGCTGCTAGATCTGGCCGCAATCCTAAAACAGGTGCAACAATCAAGATTCCTGCATCAAAGACACCGAAATTTAAGGCTTACAAAGCTCTTAAAGATCTCTGTAACTAATTTTTATAGCAGAGTTTACGCCACCGGACTTCCGGTGGTTTTTTTTTGTAAATAGAGTTTTTTTTATACATATCCGTTATTGTAAAACATGACAAAACGTGATAATTTATAGACAACCTTGTAAGACGGTTACAAGAAATAACTGATTGTGGCTGATGAGTATATTTCTTGCAGTTTCCGTTTTTCAAAAGTTTGGTAACGAAACCTCTGGGTTTTCCAGGGTTAATGAAATCATTTTTTTGGGAGTAATAAATGACCTACACTGCAGAAGTAGAGCATATGTGTCCTCTCGCGAAAGGCGCATATCACGGTCCTGCACCAATTCCAGAAGAAGGAAAATGGGTTCAGGCTAAAGAAATCAAAGACATCTCCGGTTTCACACATGGTATCGGTTGGTGTGCACCACAGCAGGGCGGATGCAAACTGACGCTCAACGTAAAGAACGGTATTATCGAAGAAGCTCTTGTAGAGACAATCGGTTGCTCTGGTATGACGCATTCAGCTGCTATGGCTTCTGAAATCCTTATCGGTAAAACACTTCTCGAAGCTCTCAACACAGACCTCGTTTGCGATGCTATCAATACAGCTATGCGCGAGCTTTTCCTCCAGATTGTTTACGGACGCACACAGTCCGCATACTCAGAGGACGGACTCAAAGTTGGTGCTTCTCTTGAAGACCTTGGAAAGGGACTCCGCTCACAGGTTGGAACAATGTTCGCAACTAAGGCAAAAGGTCCTCGCTACCTTGAAATGGCAGAAGGCTATGTAGAGAAAGTCGCTGTAGATAAAGACGGTGCTATTATCGGCTACAAATTCATCCACTTCGGAAAGATGATGGAGTTCATCAAGAAAGGCGATGATCCAGCTACTGCTATGGAAAAAGCTCGTGGTTCATATGGACGCACGACAGAAGAGCAGGGTGCGGTAAAACTTATCGACCCACGCAAGGAATAGGATACGGAGGAATAGAAAATGGCAGAGAAAATCACATTTGAAAACTACGAAGGCCGTATCGCAAAAATCACAAAAGCTCTCAATGAGAACGGCATTAAATCAATAGAAGAAGCTAAGGAAATCTGCGACAAGGCAGGAATCAATCCTTACAAGACAGTAGAAGAAACACAGCCTATCTGCTTCGAGAACGCAAAATGGGCTTATGTTTGCGGTGCTGCTATCGCAATCAAGAAGGGATGCAAGAACGCTGCTGACGCTGCTGAGGCAATCGGTATCGGACTTCAGTCATTCTGTATTCCTGGTTCTGTTGCTGAGGACCGCAAAGTTGGTCTTGGTCACGGAAACCTTGCTGCACGTCTTCTCCGCGAAGAGACACAGTGCTTCGCATTCCTTGCAGGTCACGAGTCATTCGCGGCGGCAGAGGGCGCAATCAAGATTGCACAGAAAGCTGACAAAGTACGCAAGCAGCCGCTCCGCGTAATCCTTAACGGTCTTGGAAAGGACGCAGCTCAGATTATCAGCCGCATCAACGGATTCACATACGTTAAGACACAGTTCGACTATTTCACAGGCGAGCTCAAGATTATTGAGAAGATTCCTTACTCAACAGGCGAGCGCGCTAAAGTAAACTGCTACGGTGCGGACGACGTTCGCGAGGGCGTTGCAATCATGTGGCACGAGAACGTAGATGTTTCCATCACAGGTAACTCAACGAACCCGACACGTTTCCAGCACCCAGTTGCAGGTACATACAAGAAGGAACGCCTTGAGGCAGGAAAGAAATACTTCTCAGTAGCTTCAGGCGGTGGTACAGGACGCACACTGCATCCAGATAACATGGCTGCTGGTCCTGCTTCCTATGGTATGACAGATACAATGGGTCGTATGCACTCAGACGCTCAGTTCGCAGGTTCTTCTTCAGTTCCGGCGCACGTTGAGATGATGGGATTCCTCGGAATCGGTAACAACCCGATGGTTGGTGCTACTGTAGCTATCGCCGTCGATGTTGCAACAGCTTTGAACAAATAAGCAGGATTTTAAGCGGCGCGTTCTTGCGCCGTGACAAAAAACCGCACTTCAAAATGAGGTGCGGTTTTTTTTAAGCGGTGCGTTTTTGCTTTTAGAGATGTCGCGCGAGCTTGTGCGGCATTACAGATATTGGGTGTGTATCCGGCAGGCGCTAGCGAAATTGGGACTGCGGACAGTGTTGCGGAATGCGAGCGAAAGCGTCGTGCGCTATGCGAGTCAAATACCTTATATTCCGCACTCTCTGTCCGACAGGACCAATGTAGCGAAAGTCTGCCCGATATAATGCTGTGTTTTCACGCACAAATTCACGACACTAACTGTATCACACAGTCTGCCGCGAATACAGCCGCTGATGCAAAAATCGCTACCGTCAGCAGGCTTTTCTCAAACCACGCCAGAACAAGAGCCGTCACGCATCCCGCAAGAGCTGTTATCGAACTGCCTGTGGAATAGAAAATTGCGGGAAACGTCATCGCACCAAGCACTGAATACGGGATATAATATAGAAAAGACTGTACGAACGTGCTTTGTATCTTCTTCCTGAAAAGCACGAACGGAATCATTCTGACAAGATATGTAACTCCAGCCATTACAGCGAGATATTTAAAAAAGAGCAACGTATTTTCCATTTGCCTATTCCTCCGCCCCTGCTCGGGTTTTGCCGCGATTCGTGTCCATGGTGGGCTCCTCGTTGCAATTTGTGTTCGCGGAGGGCTCCGCGCCAACTCCTGTTTTCCCGCGATCGCCTGATTCTGAGCCTGACTCCGCGCCTGTACTCTCTGTTTTGACCGGTCGCAGCAATGCAAAAATCGCACTCGATGCAACTGCGCAAATGATGATGACGAATCCCGCAGAAACTCTGTTGAGCACCGGCACAAAACGGAACAGAACGCTCAATGTGCACGAAACGATGATAACACCCAGGACTGAGCGGCTCTTCTTTGCTGCCGGAATAATAATTGCGATGAACATACCGTAAATCGCGATTCCAAGCGCATTTGTCACCGCAACAGGAAGAATGTTACCGGCGGCGGCTCCTAACAATGTGCCGAGCGACCACCCGATATACGGCATAACAGCCAGCCCGTACATGTAGTGGTTGCCGACCGCCTTTTCTTTTGCGGATGAGACTGCGAAAATCTCGTCGGTCATAAAAAACGAAATACAGAAACGGTCACCGTTTTTTATTGTCGCGTCCGCTTTTTGTGAGAGCGAAATGGACATCAGCGAGTACCGCAGATTGATTATCAGCTGAGTGAGCGCGATTTCTATGAATGGAAGCCCCTGTACCATTATCGGAACGCCTGCAAGTTGTCCCGCGGATGTGAGGTTTGTCATGGAAATAAGCAGAGCCTGCCACAATTTTAGCCCGTTTCCGACGGCGAAAATGCCGAACGCGAACGACACGGAAAGGTATCCCAGTCCAATTGGAATACCATCTTTTAGACCATTTTTAAAGGTGTACGCCGAGGCGCATTTTGAGTTCATGCGGATGAGTATAGCACAAACATGGGGTGTTGCAACAGCACATAAAAAAAGACGGACACAAAACTGAGTCCGTCTATCGGTTGAGTGATATTAAAATCGCGCATCACAATTTATGCGAAAATCGCGCGACTAATGCCTGGTATGCCTCGCAATAGCGAATTACATCGGGGTCTGCGTTACGATTGAGCCGTCATCACGGAATTCAAGCGAGCAGAACTTTACATTGCGTTTCTGGTTTACGCCGTTTGAAAGCTCGCAGTCATGGTAGAACAAGTACCATTTGCCTTTGAACTCCATAATAGAGTGGTGCGTCGTCCATCCGAGCGGCGGCGTAAGAACTTTTCCGCCGTATGTGTACGGACCGTATACGTTGTCGGACGTTGCCCAGCAGATAAAATGCGTGTCGCCAGTTGAATATGTGAAATAGTATTTTCCGTTGCGTTTGAAAAGCCACGGAGCCTCGAAATATCTGCGGTCATGGTCGCCGCCAGTGAGCGGTTTGCCGTTCTCGTCAACAATCACAAGGTCTTTAGGATCCTCTGCGAACTGCTTAAGGTCTGAAGACATCTTTGCGATTTTCGGGCATACAGCCGGTGTGTCGCCCTCCGGCTCCTTGTTTTTCTCGTCATAAACGTTGTTGCGGTACTTGTCGAGCTGACCACCCCAGATGCCGCCGAACGCCGTGTAGTATTCACCGTCATCGTCCTTGAACATACAAGGATCTATGCTGTAGCTGCCTTTAATAGGCTCGTCTTCCGGTGTGAAAGGACCTTCGGGCTTGTCTGATGTGGCAATTCCCAGACGGAAAAAGTTGTCCTTGTCGCGTGCCGGGAAAATCAGGTAATATTTACCGTCTTTTTCCGCGCAGTCCGGCGCCCAAAGCTGGCTCGAAACCCACTTTACGTCATCCTGATGAAGAGCAAGACCGCAGTCGCGTGGAAGCGTCTCTGTATCTGGCATTTCGAAGACATGGTAGTCTTCCATCTGATACTGGTCACCGTTGTCGTTCGACTCTACGTCGATACCTTTGTCATGAGATGGATATATATATATTTTGCCGTTAAATACGTGCGCTGACGGATCGGCGGTGAAAATGTGCGTTATGAGTGGTTTTTTCTCTAGCATAGCAAACTCCTATGTTCCTATGCTAGCATGGAAAAAAGTTATGGAATATCAGTAATTATACTGATAAAACTAGAGCGGTTCCGCCGCAGGTTTCGCCAAGCTCAACCATGCGACGGTCGGGCTTTTCGCACTTCGCCGTCTTGCGCGGCTCATTCCTCGTGGCAAGCCACTTCGGAACTAAAGGTGCTACAATCCCTACCGCATTATAAAAGCCCGGTCGTCTCGTCAATGCCCATCATGATGTTCATACACTGAACGGCAGCACCTGACGCGCCTTTTCCAAGGTTGTCGAACCGTGTTGTCACGATAATGCGGTCGTCGTTTCCGTATACAAAAAGCTGCATCATGTTTGTTCCTGCCATCGTGTTCGCAGGAATAAACGCTTCTGGGAGCACTCCTTCTCCCATGAGCGGCGCGACTTTGACGAAGTTCGTGCCATCGTAGTGTTCAGCGAACATCGCCTGAACGTCGGCTGCCGTCACTTTTTTCGCAAGAAGCCGCGTGTGGAGCGGAACAGTTACTGTCATTCCTGAGTAATAGTCGCATACATAAGGATTGAAAACTGGTTCAAAGTCGAGACCGCTTATCTTTTTCATTTCTGGAAGATGCTTGTGCGCCTGCGTGAGCGCGTAAAGGCGCGGCGATTCAAGCTGAAAATCCCTGTCGGGAGCCTCGTACTGTGCGATTGCCTTTTTGCCCGCGCCAGAGTAGCCCGATACAGCGTGAATCACGACAGGGTAGTCAGCCGGCATGATGCCGCTTTTTACGAGCGGATACCCGATTGCGATGAAGCCGCTTGCATAGCAGCCCGGCACCGCGACACGGTTCGAGCCTTCAATTTTCTTTCTGAAATCTGCGCCAAGTTCAGGAAATCCGTATGCCCAAGCATCGTTCGTGCGGTGCGCCGTAGAGGCATCGATTATACGAGTGGTGGGGTTCGTGCAAAGCTCCGCGGACTCTATTGCAGCTGCATCCGGCAGACACAAAAAAGTAAAATCGCTTGCGTTTATGAGCCGCTGTCTTTCTGCAGTGTCTTTGCGCTTGTCTTCATCTATTTGGAGCAGTTCGATGTCGTTCCGTCCTTTGAAACGCTCGAATATCTTAAGTCCTGTCGTTCCTTCTTTTCCGTCTATAAATACTTTGTAAGCCATATTCTTTCCTTTTCGATTAACTATACAGTTTCTTGCGATTTTTTTTCAATAGAAGAAAGATTGTAGAAAGTTCCTTATTGGAAGAAAACGCGGGGGTTAAAATAGGTTTATTGTAAAAAAGCTATTGACCATAATGATGTACGTGCTCTTTCCTGCATGGCTGCTTCATGATATAATCAAATTATGAAAAGCAGGACTTCCCTAATTTTATCGCTGATTTCGAAAATCCATGCTCAGTCTGCTTCATTCCTGAAATTGGAGTTGCAGGAGCGGGGCCTGCCGGAAATGGTGTCGTCGCACGGAAACATACTGTTTCAGTTGTCGAGAAACGAAAAAATGTCAATGAAAGAACTTGCGGATGCGATTCATCGCGATAAATCTACGGTGACGGCTCTTGTAAGCAAGCTTCGTGAACAGGGATATGTGGAAAAAGTTTTGTCAGAAGCGGATTCTCGTGTCGTTTTCGTGCGACTTACTGAGAAAGGAAAAAAATATACTGTCGATACACAGGCTATATCTTCGCTTTTGAACGAGAAATGCCTCGCTGGATTCAGTGATCAGGATAAAGACGCTTTGTACGAGCTTTTGTCGCGTATATCCACGAATTTCGCGGGATAATCGGAATAAACTGTACGCACTTATTGACGCATTTGTGTCATTTTGATATTATAACGAACTAGCAAATTACAGGAAGGTTTTGATATGTCCAGAAGATGCGATATTTGCGGAAAAGGCTCAATGACAGGTAACAAGGTTTCAAAGTCATATAACCACGTGCGCCGCACATGGAAACCAAATATTGTCGAGGTTAAGGCTGAACTTGGCGGCACAACTATGACAATCAAGATGTGTACACGTTGTCTCCGCAGTGGTTTTATCACAAAGAAAGTCTAATCTTGATATGACCGCAATAGGAATGAGAAAGCCTTGGCTCCAAGTGAGACCAAGGCTTTTTTTTGTCATTTTTCTGGCTGCGATACACCTGCATTTCCATTTGTTCCCTGCTTCTAAATCACATAAATATCCTACTGATAAATCGGCTCTCTCTGCTAGCATCATTTGTGTCATGCCGCATATTTTACGGTATCTTTTTATATTTTCAGAAAATGTTTTTCTTAATTCCTCTGAGGTCATAGAGAAATGATACTCGCTGATGGCGAAACTTGACATATTCTGAAAGAGAAAATACAATTCTCTGATAGGGAAAAT
>JAIKVO010000088.1 GCA_024685655.1 Treponemataceae bacterium | reverse complement strand
ATTAATTCAGTCTGTTCATAAGATACGGCAGTGCCTTTTCGAACTTAACGCCATACCAGTGATCTTTATCGCCCATCGTTGCTTTGATGCTTTCTACAACAAAGTCCGCAGCGAGTGCGGCTGCTTCCGGAATCGTCTTTCCGCGGCAAAGGGCGCCCGCGAACGATGAAGCATAAACATCGCCTGTTCCGTGCATAGCCACATCAATCTTCTTGTTGAAGTAATATGTAACTGTCTTGCCGTCGTAGCAAGCGCATCCAAGTTCGTCATCCTTGAAGCTTACGCCTGTGAGAACAACGTTCTTTGCACCAAGATTGTAGAGTTTTTTGAGCATATCTTCGATAAACTCTTTTGTGTAGCCTGAGCCGACATATTCCTGACCAAGCAGGAAAGCAGCTTCTGTAAGGTTAGGCAGGATAACGTCCGCGCCTTTGCAAAGAGCTACCATCTTTGATGGGAAAGATTCGTTGAATCCCGGATAAAGCTTTCCGTTGTCTGCCATTACTGGGTCAACAATGCGGAGCGCGCCTTCGCGGGCAGTCTCTTCCATTATGCGGAGGATTATCGGGATCTGTGCTTCTGAAACGTAACCTGTGTAGAATGCGTCAAAAGTGATGTTTTCTTTTTTCCAGTGAGCAAGGATTGCGTCCATGTCGTCTGTAAGGTCGCGGAATGTGTAGCCCTTGAAGCCCGCTGTGTGTGTCGAAAGCACTGAGCTTGGAAGAACAGCTGTCTCTATTCCGCATGCGGAGATAACAGGCAGTGCGACTGTGAGTGAGCACTGTCCTACGCAGGAAACATCCTGAATTGTTAAAAGTCTTTTATCCATAATTGAACCTCTTGCCGTGTTGTTTTGTGCGGAATGCCGCGGGTTTTGCTTTTTTAGCGATGATGAAGTATCGTCGAGTTTCAGTGGATTTTCGCTTTTTCGCGGATCCGCACATTCTGCACAATCAAAAAATACGCAAAATCTGGTATTATGTGTATACCCATTTTTCATATAATATGATATAACCAGATTATGATAACATGTGACTTTCAGCTTCGGGGCGATTTGAGCCTTTGCGAATATTTGTATAGTACCATTAAAGAGCAGGTGCGTAGCGGTTCTCTGAAAGAAGGCGAGAAACTCCCGTCCAAGAGGAGCCTTGCTTCGCATCTTGGTGTGAGCGTCATAACAGTCGCGAATGCATACGCTCGGCTTATCTCTGAAGGTTACATGTATTCCGTTGAGAAAAAAGGATTTTTCGCCGCATCCGATTACGTTGATGTGCCGGAAGCATCGCAGCGTGTGGATTTCTCGGCGGGAGAGCAGGGGCGAGAGCCGTCCGTGGTTGGATGGGGGCAGAGCGGAGAGAGTGCGCGCGACAGAAAACCCACGCTGCTCGCGGATTTCAGAACAAACGCCATAAATGTGGACAAGTTTCCGTTCAGCGTGTGGAACGCGGCGATGCGTGATGTCTTAAAAGAACCGCATGAGTCTCTTTTGCGCAGTCCGCCCCCGCAAGGAGTTTACGAGCTTCGCCGCGAAATAGCGGAGTATCTTAGGTGTTTCCGCGATATGGACGTAGATCCGTCGCAAATCATAATTGGAGCCGGAACAGAATATATCACGTTTATTGTCGTGAGCCTTTTTGGGCGAAACGCCGTGTATTGCGTCGAAAACCCTGGCTACAAGAAAATCGCTTCTGTTTTTCAGATGAATGGCGCACGTTGCATTCCTGTGAACGTTGATGACGAGGGTATTGATGTTTGTGCAGTCCGTGAATCAGGGGCTTCTGTCGTACACGTTTCGCCCTCGCACCATTTCCCGACAGGAACTGTAATGAGCCTTAACAGGCGGTGGGAATTGCTTTCGTGGGCGGCGGCAGACGAGAACCATTACATTATCGAAGATGACTACGACAGCGAGTTCCGTTTTACGGGGCGCCCTTTGGAGACGCTTTTCGGAGCCGCAAGCAAAGGCAGTGCGGGGTGCGGTAATGGCATCGGAGGCACAGTCGAAAGCGGACTTCGCGGTAACGGCGGCCACACCAAAGCTTACGGCGCGGCATGTGTCTCTGGCACCGCGAAAAACAGCACTGGCGCCGGCAACAAAGCAAATAGTGGCGCCGCCGGTAACAAAGCTTACGGCAACGGAGCGGGTCATGTTATATACACGAACACGTTCTCAAAAACACTGTCGCCGTCATACCGCATAAGCTACATGGTTCTGCCGCCGCCCCTTGCTGAAAAGTTCCGCAAAAACAACGGTTTTCTTACGTGCCCGGTTTCCGTTTTCGAGCAGTCTGCGCTGAGCCGTTTTATGCAGAACGGTAGTTACGAAAAACATATCATCCGCATGAAGAATTACTACAGAAATCTTAGGAACAACCTTATCCAGTCGTTGTCTGCAAGTTCATTCTCAAAATTTTGCTCAATACGTGAACAAAACGCCGGTCTTCACTTTTTGCTGGAATTCCATGCGCCTGTCTCAGGCAAGAGGCTTCAGCGCAGTTTTCTTGAGCATGGGCTTGATATCCCGTTGCTCAGCGAATATTATTATGATTGTGATGCAGAAGATGCACCTCTTTTTGTGATGAACTATTCCGGTATCAGCAGGGAAATAATCCCGGATGCCGTTGCTAGCATGAATGATGCGTTCATGAAAACTCATAAACAGCCATTTATTGAAAAGTAATCATGTTGCCGTTTTTGATGTTTCTTTGGTATATTTAATAAGCACCTATTAATTCTCGAAGCTTTAAGAAGCGTTAATATGATGCCAGCCAGTTTTTATCAGGTGTGTTCGGAAATCTTCGCAATCATTTAGTTTTACGAGCACATACCACATATAGGAAACAGGAGGCTTCCCTTTGTCAGACCCAAGTATCGTACCAGCTGATCAGATACTTTCAAATAAACTTGTACTAATTCCACTTGCCAGCCGGCCTATATTTCCGGGCATTTTTACGCCTCTTATGATAAATTCGCCCGATGATTTGAAAGCCGTTGAGCAATCCTGTGCTAGTGACAACTTGCTCGGTATCGTCATGCTAAAAAACGACACGGAGCATCCGGGCGTATCCGACGTTCACAAAGTAGGCACGGTCGCAAGAGTCGTTAAGAAGATAAATCTCCCGGATGGTGGACTGAATATCTTCATATCGACTATTAAACGTTTCAGAATAAAACGTGTTGTAAACGAAAAAGACCCTATGGTTGCAATCGTTGAATATCTCGATGACACAGAAGACGACACGTTTGAAGTAAAGGCACTTACTCGGGCGCTCATTAGCGAGATGAAGGAAATTTCCGAGAATAATCCGCTTTTCTCAGAGGAAATGCGCCTTAACATGGTGAATATTGACCATCCTGGCAAAATTGCAGATTTTATAGCGTCAATTCTGAATGTAGATAAAGATGATCAGCAGCGTGTGCTGGAGATGGAGAACGTCCGCCAAAGAATGGAGACCGTTCTGGTTTTCATAAAAAAAGAGCAAGAGCTTCTGCGGATTCAAAAGAAAATCCAGACGGAGATTAATGATCGTGTGGAGAAAAACCAGCGTGAGTATTTCCTGAAAGAGGAACTTAAGTCCATAAAAGAAGAGCTCGGCATGACAACCGACGCAAAAAGCTCCGATTATCAGAAATTCAAGGAAAAACTCGAAGCTTTCCATTTCACTGGCGAAATAAAAGAAGCCGTAGAAAGCGAGCTTGAGAAATTCAGTTTGATGGAGCCCAATTCATCAGAATATATCGTTTCCCGGAATTATCTGGAGACTATAGCTGCGTTGCCGTGGGAAGAACCTGCCCCAGAAGCGTACGATATCGATAATGCGAAAAAGATACTGGAAGAAGACCACTACGGTCTTGATGACGTTAAAAAGCGCATTATAGAGTATCTTTCGGTGCGCCTTCTTAAAAAAGACAACAAAGGCTCGATAATTCTTCTTGTAGGACCGCCCGGAGTCGGTAAAACAAGCGTAGGCCGCTCTATCGCACGCGCCATGAACAAGCCGTTCTTCCGTTTTTCTGTAGGCGGAATGCGTGATGAAGCCGAGATAAAAGGACACAGGCGCACTTACGTGGGCGCGATGCCTGGTAAAATTATACAAGGTTTGAAGATAGTTAAGACGAAAGCCCCTGTTTTCATGATTGACGAAATAGACAAAATGGGGCAGAGCTATCAGGGTGATCCTGCGAGCGCGCTCCTTGAAGTTCTTGACCCGGAGCAGAATGTCTCTTTCCGTGACCATTACCTTGATCTGCCGTTCGACGTTTCGGACATCCTTTTCATTCTGACTGCGAACACGCTTGACTCAATACCGGAGCCGCTTCTTGACCGTGCAGAGGTTATCACGCTTTCTGGCTACATCGACCAGGAAAAGATGGAGATAGGCAAGAAATATCTGCTTCCGAAGAGCCTCGACAAAAATGGTTTGAAGAAGGGGCAGGTAAAATACACAAAGGACGCTTTCCATTTGATTGCCGAATCCTACGCGCGTGAGGCTGGAGTCCGAAACTTCGAGAAAAACCTTGATAAAATTCACCGTAAGTACGCCGCGGAGCTTATAGCGTCGGATGAGGTAAGGGAAGCCACTACCGCGCTCGAAGAAGCGATTGAGCAGGACAAAAAAATAAGAGAAGCCTTTGACAAGATTGGCATGTTTGTTGATGCCGGGGTTCTCGTCGATAATACCGAAGATAAATCTGCCGAAAAATCCTTGAAGAAATATCTTGCCAAGGATAACAAAAAAGAAGGTGCAGAAGTTAAGGCTGCCCGCGCCGTACTTGCAAAGGCGCTCGCAAAGCCGCTTACGATTACTGCCGCCGATATAGAGAAATATCTGGGAAAACCAGTTTTCGACGAAGAAGTTATTCTAAAGGCAGACAAGCCCGGAACGGCGATTGGTCTTGCTTGGACAAGCATGGGCGGCGACACTCTGCTCATAGAAGCTGTTGACATGCCGTCCGGCGCGGGCAGGGAAGGCTTGCAGCTTACGGGGCAGCTCGGCGATGTGATGAAAGAGTCGGCTTCCATCGCTATGAGCTGGGTGCGCATGTACGCGCTAAAGCATAAGCTCTGCAAACTGGAGTGGTTCAATAAGAACTTTATTCACCTTCATGTACCGGAAGGTGCGACCCCGAAAGATGGCCCTTCTGCTGGCATAACGATGGCAACGGCACTTATGTCGCTCGTCCGTGGAAAGAAGATAAAGCCGAACCTTGCCATGACAGGCGAGCTTTCTCTTACAGGAAAAGTGCTCCCTATTGGCGGACTCAAGGAAAAAACAGTGGCTGCAAAGCGCAACAAGATAAAGACGATAATTATTCCGAAGCAGAACGTGCGCGACCTTGATGATATCCCGGATATCGTCAAGAAGGACTTGAAATTCTGCCCGGTATCCACGATGGAGGAAGTTTTGTCGCTCGTGTTTTAGGCGCGGTGAATACGAATTGCGTGGACTGCAAAGCTGTGCGGAATGCATATATGCGCGGGTTTGCTGCTGTTCATTGCATGTATACGGGTTCTGCAGAAAAAGTGCAGTACATGCAATTCGAATGAAAGCGAAGTTTTTAGGTAAATGAAAAAAAAGCCTTTGGAATTCGAAAAAGAAAAAGCTCTTCAAAAAGCCGAGGAAATGGGCGAACATGCTACGGAAAAACAAATTTCCGATGTTCGGAGCAAAATCGACAAATTCATTAAGGGCCCAATGAAACAAGTGGGCGACAAAATGAAGTTGCTCTGGAAATTCTATCTTTCCCCCGATACACCTAAATGGATGAAGGCAGAGATTATCGGTGCTCTTATATATGTTATTTCACCGATCGATCTCATCCCAGATATCATTCCGTTTATCGGATTCATTGACGACATTTTCGTTATCGGAGCTATATTCCACAGCCTCGTTAATGCAGGAGTCATGCTCGTTGAGCGTGATGCTCTGCCTGCGATCCTTGATTTCGGTGAGCAGGAAATAAACGCGCGGCTCAACAGTTCTCTTAAAACGACGATAAAAAACTCAATTATTAATTTCTTGCTTCTTACATGCGGTATGATGCTCGTAATTTTCCGTCCGATAAGCGAAATCGTCGCATATTACATGGCATCAGTTTTCTTTCTAATTTCGCTTGTGTGGGCTTTGATCAGATTCGTAAGCAATGCCAAAATGATGTTTCCAATAATAAAATGCGTCGTACAGGAGAAAAACCTTGAAACAGGACTTTGCAAATACATCATACAGCGTTACCCCAAAATAAAAACCGCGCTCGACACCGTAAAAAAACTTTCTTCGTATATCCCTGCGCTTAAAGAGTTCCCAGAAATGGTCGAAGTCGTACGCCACTATATCGATGTGTTCAAAAAGCGTATAATCATCTTCGCGAGCTCGTTCGGAGCATACACCCTGATGTTTTTCATAACCCGCCGTATCTTGATGGAGCAGTTCGGTGGAATTTCAACATTTGCGGCATATTTCTACCCGGTGATCCATATCTGGAAAACAGTCGTCGCATTGTTCGCATAGAGTAGGGGGGAAGTCTCCCCCTCGGCGGCACATGATTGCCGCCTACCCCCTCTGCGGGCTCAAACGCCGCCCGCAACGCCTGCTTACAAACTATGCATAAAAAAAGCTCCCCGAATGCGTCCTGTTTACGCCGGAGAGCTAAGATCAGTGATCTTTAAGATTTGCAATCTTTAAGATCTGCGATCTTTAAGACCTGTGGTCTTTCTGTAAAGAAGCCTTTGTGATTTTCCGCTTATGCCAAAGACTTGATAAGAGCCAAGTTAGCTCTGATTACCTTTACTCTTTTCTTTGTGTTAGCTCTGGTGAGCTTTGACTGTGTGTTTTTTCTGAAACGTTTTGCAAGTCTCATGGTATACCTCGTTAAATGAATGTAATTTGCGAAATATGCGCCGCAATATCCGCACAAATCATATTCATAATATCATAAATCGCGGAGTAAGAAAATACCCCGCGCTAGAGTTTCGCGGCTCTGCTGCCAGCAATTTTCTAATTGTCGAACGTATTGCCAAAGTCGCTCGAAATACAAATTACTCTACAGTGACGGATTTCGCCAGGTTTCTCGGCTTATCCGGGTCGTTGCCGCGCTGAACCGCACAATAGTACGCGAAAAGCTGCGCAGGAATTATCGAGAGCATCGATGTGAAAACTTCCTCAGTGTCAGGGATAACTATAACCTCATCAGCACTGTCGCCGAAAGAACCCTCGTTATCCTGAGTAATAACAAGAGTTGCGGCGCCGCGCGACTTAACCTCAACTATGTTGCTTATAAGCTTGTCAAAAAGATCCTTTTTCGTCGCCGTCGCCACAACTAGTGTGTTCTTGTCTATAAGCGCGATCGGACCGTGCTTGAGCTCTCCGGCGGCGAACGCCTCTGAATGCATGTAGCTTACTTCCTTAAGCTTAAGAGCGCATTCAAGACTCGTCGCGCTATCATACTGCCGTCCTATGTAGAAAACTTTCTCTTTGTTGAAGTTGCGCGACGCGAACTTCTGAATCGCCGCCTGATTGTCCAGAATCGCTTGTGCTTTCTGCGGAATGCGCTCCAGCTCGTCCAGCAAAGCCTTGTATTCCGCATCCTTCACTGTTCCGCGAAGGAAAGCCGTTTTAAGCGCGAGCAGGCACAGACACATAAGCTGCGTCGTGTAAGCCTTTGTCGAGGCAACGGCAATTTCCGGGCCCGCCCATGTGTAGATAACGTCGTCAGCTTCACGGCTCACGGTGGAACCTACGCAGTTTGTAATAGCTATAATGTGCGATCCGGCCTGTTTTGCAAGACGCATTGCCGCCAGTGTGTCCGCTGTCTCGCCCGACTGGCTTATTACAATGAAAATATCTTTTTTCGTAAGGATAGGATCTCTGTAACGGAATTCGCTTGCAAAATCAACTACTACAGGAATACGAGCAAGTTTTTCGAACACATATTTCGCAACGGCTCCCGCATGATACGCAGTACCGCAAGCCGTTATCACGACGCGCTCCGCATTTTTCCATGAATCGTCGAAAGTAACTTCATCGAATGTGATATCCGCGTTCACCCCGTATTTCTTTACAAGGCGCGGACGCAGCGTGTCCGTAAGGGCTTTGGGCTGTTCGTAAATCTCTTTCAGCATGAAGTGGGCGTAACCGCCTTTCTCTGCCGATGAGATATCCCAATCAACGTGATACGGTTTTTTTATTACTCTTTCGCCGTCTTCAGTGAATAAATCAACATGGTCATCGTAAAGAACGGCAAGTTCTTTCTGGTCAAGGAAATAAACATCACGCGTATATTCAAGGACGGCGGGCACGTCACTCGCAATAAAGTTCTCGCCCTTTCCAAGTCCTACAATAAGCGGGCTGTCCTTCCTTGCCGCCACCAGCCTGTCCGGGAAATCCTTGCAGATAACGCCGAGCGCGTAGCTTCCTTCCAGCTTGTGAATCGCTTTAATAACTGCCGCGAAAATATCAGGCGACTGTTCATAGAAATAGTTCACAAGATGCGCTATAACCTCGGTGTCCGTCTGGCTTCTGAAAACAATCCCCTGCGACTGGAGCCAGCTTTTAAGCTCCATGTAATTCTCTATGATGCCGTTATGTACGACCGCTATCGAGCCGCTTACGTTCGTATGCGGATGCGCGTTTATATCGCTTGGTTCTCCATGAGTCGCCCAACGAGTGTGGCCGATTCCGAGCGAGCCTTTTATCGTCTCATCAGCGATTTTTTTCTCCAGAAACTTAAGTGCGCCCTTCGCTTTGCGCACGATAATGTCATCATCGCCGAGAACCGCGATTCCAGCGCTGTCGTAACCCCTGTACTCAAGTTTTTTCAACGCGCTGATAAGGACAGGCGTTGCGTCTTTATGACCGATATATCCGACTATTCCGCACATTTTAATCTCCTGATAAGCTGTCTGAAAATGTGTGGCAGACAGCTCAATTTTATAGAAGTCGCAAACTACATTAGATGCAGGACAAAAAAAGAAAGACAACGCCAGTTTTCACCGAACAGGTAACGCTGGCGTGTTTCGCGATTGAAATAATATACAATTTTTCGGACTTTTTTCGCAAGCTGTCGATTGTAGACAGTTTTTTGGGGGGCGTTTTTTTAGCGGCTTTTTGCCGCTTTGTTTGGGGTTCGCAAATACTGAAAACAGCAATGTCTGCCGGCTATTCAGCTTTGCGAACTACCAAAACAATTATCTGTTCTGTTCCCAAGAAGCCTGAATCGCATCACAGGCAGCCTGCGGTTGTTTTGTACCGGTTATCACGGCAAGAACATTTTCTTTTAATACTTCTGCGACCGCAGGTGGCAGGAACTGATCGTAATATAACTGATAATAACCAGCATCCTGAACAGCTTGTGCTATAGTCCTCATCTCTGAATTGATGTATTCATTATATCCGGGAATTACAGGACAGGCATAGAGCCTTGTGCAAATAATCTGGTAATTCTCGAAAGTGTATAACGATTTAAGGAATTCAATCGCTTCGTCAGGAGCATTTTTCCCTATAACTAAGCCATCTCCTCCACCTTGAGTGTCAGAAAGAAGTCCTATTCCACCGTCAACTACAGGAAAAGCCATGTAGCCGAATACGGCATTCCGTCCCGCGGCTGTGGTTGCATTATCATGACCTGTAGATGGTGCCCACTGTCCCATAAGCGTCATTGCAGCTTGTTTATCAGCGACAAGAGCATTTTGTTCAGCGTGATATGTTTGTAAAAAATCATCCTGGAAAGGATTCGTTTCGACAAAAGCTTTGAGCATATTCATTGCCGTAAGGAAAGTACCTGTGTTAAAAGCTCCTGTTCCGTTGTAAGCATCAAGAAAGTCCTGTTCTCCACCGAGCCGCTGTGCAAGATAAGTCCACCAAAACTGTGTTGTCCATGACTCTGCCGCACCTAGTGCAACTGGAGCATATCCATGGTTTTTAATAATCTGACAGCTGTTAAGGAACTTTGTCCATGTGGAAAAATCATCCTCTGTTAGACCACATTCATCAAAGATAGCTTTGTTATACCAAATACCTACTGTGCCAAGCGAATAAGGTGCACCGTACTGTTTGCCGTTGGAACTATAAATGCCCTTTCCTCCGTCGCTTATCGTTGAAATAATACCAGTATTTACATAATTTGTTATTTCGCGGAGCATTCCAGCCTCAACCTGGTCGAGCATTGTACCGCCGCCCCATGAGCGGAAAATATCCGGCGGGTTGCCAGCCTGAACAGCCTGAGCAATTCTCTGCTTGAAGGTTCCGTTCTCAAAACAAGTAATTTCAACCGTTACATTCGGGTGTTTTTCTTCGAAATTGTCAGCAATTTCTCTCCAAGCAGCTTGCTGCTCATCTGTTGTGTCCAAATGCCAGAATGTAATTGTCTTTCGTTCGCTACTGCTGTTCGCAACGCTCGTCCATTTCGCTTTAAGCGTTTTGTCGCTCGTTATTTTTGTCGTAAAATCAAACTTAGAAGAACCGACAAACCAGCCGCTGAATTCATAGCCGTCTTTTTCCGGGCATCTAGGTGCGGTAACGCGCTCTCCGCTCTTTACTTGTACCGAAGGTATATAATTTCCACCAGCTGTATCAAACGTGACTGTGTAGTTTGTTTCCGTTGTTGTCGGTTGTTGGCGTCGTTGGTTCGTTACTCCTGGGCAGCCTGCAAGCAACAGGGAAGCCAGCACACATCCTAAAAGAACTGTTAGAAATAATCGTGTCCTTTTCATTTTATCCTCCTCTTGATTTTTGTTTCGTAGCTGCGACATACCAAACTGGTACTATGCACAACCTTGAAAACTTTAAAACAAAAAAAGACGCATTTTGAATTGCGGAAAAACAACCAGAATCAGAATACACCTTTCTTATAAACTATAAAAAATTGTCTTTAGATGCAGAGATTTTTGTAGTGTAATTTATTGTGTTATAAGAAAATCCCCCCCAAAAAAAACCACCATCGTAAAAAGCGAAAAAACGTACAGTCGCATGGGGCGTAATGCACACTCGATTTTTTTTGTGCACAACCGCTAGACCGTTCTATATCTTGGCAGAGGATCAACACTTTCTTCAATCGCCGACAAACATTTCTCATATATAAAAAACTAACACAGAAAATCAGTGTTGTCCAGAATTATTCGAAATCGCTGGAAAATTTACGCTTTCTGCAATTACAAAAAAAATAACTAAAAGCGCAATATTTTAATCTTTTTCAAAATCTATCTTTTTTTTTCACGGGACTGCTCTATAATTGTATTATGTGCATGTCGGACAGAATAAAAAAGTTCACTGGAAAAATAAAAAGATTCCTTGGGCTTGAAAAATACTCGCCTTACATAAACAGATGCTTCGACTCATCCAACATCAAGTCGGGCATATATGTCTCATCTGTCATAATAGTTCTTGAAGTATTTATGATTATTATGACGATAATTCGGCAGCAGTTC
>JAIKVO010000065.1 GCA_024685655.1 Treponemataceae bacterium | reverse complement strand
TTCAAAAAGCCCGCGCACTGCTCGAACGCCTTTGGTCCAAGTCCGCTTATCTTCTTAAGCTCCTCGCGGTTCGTAATTTTTCCGTTTTCGTCGCGGTATGCAACAATCTTTTTTGCGAGCGTTCCGTTAATGCCGGAAACGTATTTGAGGAGAGAGGCTGATGCCGTGTTCAAGTTTACGCCGACATTGTTGACAACGGAGCCGACCACTTCATCAAGCTTTTCAGAAAGCTTTTTCTGGTTTACGTCGTGCTGGTAAAGGCCAACACCAATCGCTTTCGGATCAATCTTTACAAGCTCCGCGAGCGGATCCTGCAGACGGCGGCCCATGCTGATTGCGCCACGGATTGTAAGGTCAAGCTCCGGGAACTCTTCGCGGGCAATGTCGCTCGCCGAATAGACGGATGCGCCGCTTTCATCAACAACGGTGTAGCGTACATCAGGATAATTCTCGCTGATAACCTTTGACACGATATCCTGAACTTCCTGGCTTCCTGTTCCGTTTCCGACCGCGACAACCTGAATGTTGTATTTTTTGATAGCCGCTTTAACTAAGTTGTAGGATTCATCCGGCTCGGCAACTTGTTTAATCAGGAAGTAACCAAGATACTTTCCTGTTTCGTCGAGCGCGGCGCATTTTGTTCCTGTACGGATACCAGGGTCAACACCAAGAACGCGGCTTCCCTTAATCGGCTGCGTCATAAGCAGGTTTTTCAGGTTCTCGCTGAAAATACCGATGCCGTGCTCATCCGCTTCGTCAGACTCGTCACTGCGGATTTCGCGCACAACAGCTGGGGAAAGAAGGCGCACAAGGCCGTCCTCAATTGCGTCGCGGTGATATTTGTTGTTGATTTTGTAGCGGCGTTTCAAAAGATCAATCGCGCCGTCAACATCAACGTCAATCGTTACTTCAAGCTGCTCTTCGCGCTCGCCGCGGTTTATGGCAAGAATGCGGTGCGGCTTTATCTGGTTAAGAGCTTCCTCGTAATCCCAGTACATCTGGTAAACAGAAGTCTTGGCAACAGTCTCATCGCCTACGCCCTTCACTTTTATTAAGCCGGTGGACATATAGAAATCGTGCACTTTGGAGCGGTTGTCGCTTTCCTGTGCGATGCGTTCAGCCAAAATATCCTCTGCCCCGGCGAGCGCATCTTTCGCTGTCGGTACAGAAAGTTCCGGATTTTCTGCGTTTTCTTTAACGAATTCCTCGGCTTTTTTCTCGATTGTCGCATCATCAAGCTCAAGCATCGCCTCTGCAAGCGGTTCAAGTCCTTTCTCCTGCGCAATCATGCCGCGCGTCTTCTTTTTCTTTTTGAATGGAGCCCACAAATCTTCAAGCTCGGTGAGCGTCTTCGCATCCATAACGGCGTTGTACAAAAACTCTGTAAGCTTGCCCTGAGAAAAAATGCCCCGGATAATCTCAAGCCGGCGTGTCTCAAGGTTTGTGTATGTCTTAAAAAGATGGTCACAGTCGCGTACCTGAACTTCGTCGAGCGAACCGTGCTGCTCCTTTCTATAGCGCGAGATAAACGGAATCGTACAGCCTTCGTTGATAAGCGAAATAACAGCTGAAACTTGCTGTATTCTGATATTTAATTCTGTCGCGATTTTTTTCATGATTTCAACTTCGTTCACAACGAGAGCATCAATCATCTCTTGGGTTAATTCCATATAAATAAACTCCTGTATCGGCGTAAACTGTTCCCCAATGAGCCTCATCAATGCGGGCGAAGGTGGTTCAGCGATTTTGCGTTTTTACCTGCCGATTTTCAAACGATTTTTTACCAACTGGAGTACGAGTTTAGAGAATTTCAGCGAAATTTTCAATCAGGGATTATTTTTCAGGGATTATGGCGCTATGTTATTTCAGTTTACCGGTGGTCCGTGCTTCGCCGCAAATACAGAAACCAGACTTTCGCATGATCGCTATATGGAGAACCGCCCAAAGATATCCTTATAACCGCATTCACTCATGAACTGACTCATTGTTTGCCACTTTGGCAGAATAAATGGATAAAAAAAGCGCAAATCTGATAGACAGCAATAAAGTCTCACGGGTAGTGCTTGTTGCAGAATACTACTTCGCCGCGCCATCGGCTGACTTCACCTATTTTTAGATTTCTGTTACACTCTGCGTATGGCAACAACTTACGACGACAAAAAAATAATCTACACAATGGACAGAGTATCCCGCACCTACGGAACAAAGACGGTGCTTAAGGATATCAGCATTTCGTATTACTACGGCGCGAAAATCGGCGTTATCGGAGAAAACGGCTCCGGTAAATCGTCACTGATGAAGATTTTTGCAGGAAAAGACACCGAATTCACGGGTGAAACTTCAATTGCACCGGGCTACACAATCGGCTATTTGGAGCAGGAACCGCAGCTTGAAGCCGGAAAAACCGTAATGGAGATTGTTAAAGAGGGTGCCGCCGAAACAGTTGCGCTGCTCGAAGAGTTTGATAAAGTAAACGAGGCATTCGGTGATCCCGATGCCGATTTTGATAAGCTTTGCGCACGTCAGGCAGAGATTCAGGAAAAACTTGACGCGCTTGATGCATGGAACCTTGAGTCTCGCCTAGAGCTTGCGATGGATGCTCTGCGTTGCCCACCGTCTGATCAGGTTGTAGACGTGCTTTCTGGAGGCGAGCGTCGCCGTGTGGCTTTGTGCCGCCTGTTGCTTCAGAAGCCGGATATTCTGCTTTTGGACGAGCCTACAAACCATCTTGATGCAGAATCTGTCGCGTGGCTTGAGCGTCACCTTCAGCAGTACGAAGGCACGATTATCGCCGTAACGCATGACCGCTACTTCCTTGATAATGTTGCCGGTTGGATTTTGGAACTTGACCGTGGCGAGGGTATTCCGTACAAGGGAAACTACTCCGGTTGGTTGGAGCAAAAAGAGCTTCGCCTGCAGCATGAAGAAAAGAGCGAGTCTGAGCGTCAGAAAGCCCTTAAGCGCGAGCTTGAGTGGATTCACATGGGCGCAAAAGGCCGACAGGCAAAGCACAAGGAGCATATTTCCCGCTACGAAGAGCTTCTGAATCAGTCCGGCAAAGGTCAGATAAAAGACACAAAAATCACGATACCGGCGGGTCCGCGTCTTGGCGGTCTTGTCATTGAGGCAGAAAACCTTACGAAAGGTTACGGCGATAAACTTCTTTTTGAAAACCTTTCTTTCAAGATTCCGGCTGGTGCTGTTGTTGGTATTGTAGGTCCTAACGGAGCCGGTAAAACGACTCTTTTCAAGCTTATCGCGGATGCCGCTGGGCAGACTGTAGAGCGGCTTGACGGCAAAGATGGCGGAGAAAAACCGGACAGCGGCTCTATCCGCGTTGGCGACACAGTGAAACTTGTTTACGTAGACCAGATGCGAAGCTTGCTTGACCCGAACAAGTCTGTTTGGGAGCAGCTTTCTGACGGGTTGGACATAATAAAACTCGGCGCAGTCGATGAAAAAGGCCGTCCGCTTAGCGGTGGTGTGCGCGAAGTCAATTCACGCGCGTATTGCAGCTGGTTCAACTTCTCTGGCCCGGATCAGAACAAGAAAGTCGGTGTGCTTTCTGGTGGTGAGCGCAACCGCCTTAACCTTGGAATGATGCTCAAGCAGGCTGGAAACGTGCTTTTGCTCGACGAGCCGACGAACGACCTTGATGTTACAACAATCCGCGCGCTTGAGGATGCTATTGAAGACTTTGCGGGCTGCGTGCTTTGTGTAAGCCATGACCGCTGGTTCCTTGACCGCATTTGTACGCATATCCTTGCGTTCGAAAACAACTCTGAAGTCGTTTGGTTCGAGGGCAACTGGTCGGATTATGCGGAGTGGCGGCGCAAACAGCTTGGTGCCGAAGCAGACCGCCCGCACAAGACAGTCTACCGCAAAATGACAAGGTAAAATTGTCACCCCGAACTTGTTTCGGGGTCTCTTTCACGCAGTCATAAACCGATGGCGGTTCCAGCCCGAATCCGGGCTGTCGCTACGTTCCGGGTTCCGCGCTAACCGCGCTCCATTCCTCCGCACTTTCAGTGCTACGGAACTGCTATCGCGCCCTTCACATCGCTAACCGGAATCACCTGTTGCCTTTAGAACGGTTGTGCGTTTTGCAAAGCATTACGCAGTTAGAAATATCTGTTGAACCGCCCTTGCTCCAAGCGGTTGCGTGGTCAGCATCCATTTCATTTTCTTTGTAGATGCGTTTTTTGTTTGTGCCTTCTGCGGCAACGCACATCGGGCAGTTTGAAACGCCCTTTTTCTGCGCATCGTTTGTCTGCTTGGCGTAAACGTTTTTTATGGTGTTTTTGTCGAAAATGCGGATATTCAAGAATTTGCGGTTTTCCATCGTTTCGCCTGAAAGCACAAACTCATAAATACCTTTTTTGTCTGTAACAAAATAATCTTCAAGCAGCTCCTTGATTCTTGCATCAAGCTTGTTTATGTCATAGCTGTTTTTGTGATAAAGCTCGTAAATTCTGCCCCAATCCAAGCCGCGCATCGTAGAATCCACAGTCTTAAAAGTGGAATTGAGCCAGTCTATAACAGAATCGAAGTATTTCTTGACTTCGTTGATGTTGTCATCGTTGCGGTGCTTCGCCATATATTCAGAGACATTGCCCTTAGAGGCCCACTCCAAAGCCGTGTGCAAAAAGTCCTGCCGCTTTACATTGCCAGAAATATAACATTCCCATTTCTGAATGTTTGAATTCTGCGAATTCGAAAATTCTTCGCGGCAAAGGTTTACAAACTGTCCAGAATAAACCGCGTTCAAGAGTTCTTGCTCGTTGAGCGGCACGCCCACAATGTTTATAGTTTGAAACCAGTCTTTAATCTCTTTTTCTGTGCCTTCGCAAATATAAATTGTCAGATTTGTTTGCAAAAGCTTCTGCTGAATGTCTTTGTCCAGGCTATCAAAGTTGCGCTCGTAATCGTTGATTTTAACTGCAAATTTGTTTGTTATAAACCGCCCGATTGAAGTAATGCGCTGCTGGCCGTCAAGTACTTCGTATTTTTCGCCGTTCTTGTTGAAATAGATTAAGCCGATTGGGTAGCCGCTGAGCAGAGAGTTTATAACAGCCACATCGCGTTTGCCGTCGTTATAAATGTAGTTGCGCTGATATTCAGGCTGAATTACTAGCTTGCCGTTCAAACCGAAAAGCCCCTTCTCTTCAAATTCGTTGTAAACAAAGCCTTCGCAAAGTTTTTCGATTGTAATGTCTGTTCTAAGTTCGGTTTTCATGGCTAGTTCTCCTTGTGGCGAATTAAGATTCTAAAATATTGAGGAATTCCTTCAACCATTGATAAGTAATTACCTACTTTTTTTGTATTTTCGTTGTCTAAAATACTGTAACGCCCAATACCATCGATTATTTCAAACTGTTCTGGATTATATTTATCCAAAAACGAAATCGGTGCACCCATCATTCCTTTATAATCACTTGGAATTGAATCAGTATAGGGAACATTAATTGCATCAATGAAGTCGAAGTTTTTATAGCCGATATCTTTTATTTCTTTATGTTTTGAAAATTTGATATTATCTGATTCTGTCATAAGCCTTAAGGGTTGATGTCGTTTGTCATGCTCGGTGTTCGTAAACCAACAAGAATTTCCTAAACGTGTAAAATTGCCTTTATAACCAAGTTTTTCGGCTTTTTCTTTGTCTTTCGGGGCAACTTCATATCCATCTGGAACACCAAATACCATATCTGTACTAAAACCTGTTGCACCTAGCCATAACTTGTTTTCTTTTATTAATGGGAAAATCTCTTTGTATGTTATTGCGTTCATGTTTCCGATTACAGCAAAAGTTTTCTTCGCATCAAAAATCCAAGCAACAAATTCCCTGAA
>JAIKVO010000266.1 GCA_024685655.1 Treponemataceae bacterium | reverse complement strand
CTCAAATCTTTAATTTCAGTCGCAGCCGCAATCATTCGCAACTTTCGCCTTGCAACATTATGAATAGCAGGAGGAAGCTTTTTGCATCTTTGTCCATTGTATATCAGTTCTGTTTCGGAATCACCGAAAGAGCGTATCATACACACATACTAACGCAAAACAGAAGCATCGTCAAGAAAACGTCTGATTTGCATTTATACGCGAATCGGCATAAACTGTTCTTATGGAAAAAGCACCTGAAACACATACATTAAAAGACGGAACAGTTTACTGGTCACATACGTTCACAAGATTCGAGGCGACTGTTCTTGTTCCAAAACCAGATGAAAAACTTCATTCTGATATTTTGAATTACGGGTTTATCACGCCGTATCTTCTTGTTTTCGCAGAAAATAAGTTTAATGCAGATGACGCACGGATTTTCGCAGAGGACGCGGGATTAATAAAAATCGCTCGAGATTTCGCAAGCAGCGTCGTGTTTATTTATCCGGCATCACAAGGCGGATGGAAAAACGCCGCGCCAGATTTGTTCGCGGAGATAATTACGAACTCGCGCATTCACCAGTATTATAATGACGGCTACATAGAGGCGAAAAACCGCTTCACGCACACAACAGACGGCTACTTTATCCGGGGTGCGATTTTCAGGACATGCCTCTTCGGGTTCGGGGAGTCGGCGGATTACATTGCGAAAAACTGTCTGACGCACTTTGAAGGCGACGGGCTTTGGGGAAAAGCCGACATTGCTCCGGTTACATGCTTTTTGACTGGACTTTCTGACGTATCTCTTTTGCCAGGCAGTCCAAAGCCCGGCACTGGCTCTGACACAGCACAACGCGACAAACACCCCGGTCAAACTGACGAAAAAGCAGCACAAGCCAGCGTTATTTCGCCAAGAGCTGCCGCGCGTGACATTCCGATTGTTTCATACTCGAACAGCGCAGAAATAAACAATTACTTCAGGACGAACTTTGAGCATTTTACGGCGCGGCAAAAACCCGACATTCCAGCAGATTTTTACGGTTTTGCCAGAAAGTTCCGCCGCATGCTCGGAACGCTTGAAGTTGACCCCGACTTAGAAGCAGACGGGTTTATCCGTGAGCCGGCCGTTGTTACGCTAAAAACGTCCGCAGACAATGATGGCGACGACAAAGGCAGCACGACGCATAAAGTGGGATATTTCGCATTCTACAACAAAGGGCTTTTCTGCGACGGTGCAGGGGCAACAGAATCCACACAGGAAACGAAAGCCCCGGAAGGAGCCGCGCATACAGGAAATGTGCCAGACGCGGACAGCGCGGGAGCGACAAAAGCCAGCTCCGCACAAGGTTCTGCGAAGAAAGTGCCGCTCGTGCTCGGCTTTCACGGCGGCGGCGACAGCTGCTTCTTTTTCAGTATAATGGCAGGCTGGGCTAAAATCGCCCATAGGCACAATTTTCTGCTTGTCACTGTGGAAAATCACCTTAACAGCACGGTGACAGAGATGCAGGAGCTTATTGAGCATTTGAAAGCAAAATATCCTGTAGATGAAAGCCGCATTTATGCGACCGGTTTTTCTATGGGCGGATGCAAGTCGTGGGATTTTGTGCAGGAATACCCTCTTTCTGTCGCCGCCGCAGCACCTATGGACGCTACGTTTGAAGTGGGGCTCAACGTCTACGGGAACTCGATAGGTACACCACAGCTAAATGCACAACAACGCGAGGAGCCACAAAACACGCGCGGACTTAACACCAGCGTCCCTGTTCCAGTTTTCTATGCAGGCGGCGAGATTACTCCCCTTCCGGAGCTTCCTTTCCAGGCACAGAAATGCATTGACCGAATGAAATACATTCTTGAGCTTAACGGCGCGACTGCAGACTACGACGTTTCGCTCGCGGCAAAAGACAGCTGGAAAAATAAAATCTGGGGAATCGACGGTGACACGCGCTATACGGCTTTTGACACGACACGCGGCAGCATGCTCACGATGGACCTTTTTAAGAACAAAGGCGGAAAAATCTGGAATGTTTTTGGAAGCATAAGCGGCCAAGGACATGACTGCCGCGAGCATACATGCGAACATGCTTGGCGTTTTATGCGGTGTTTCAGTCGCGCCGCAGACGGCTCCATTATAGGCGGCAATCCAGAAGAAATAATGGGAAGTCTCGCTTCTGACCGAATCTGAGCCTGACTTGCCGAGCAAAGCTCCACGAAACTCAACTGCGTTAGGGGCTGTAGTGGCAGTCGTTCGTGCGCCTTCCTTGTCGCACGAACTTACCGAGTTTGACGCAACTTCGTTGCTTACAAACTCATCAATTTTTGCGCACGTCCTGTGCGCAGAAGGGCGCACGAATGGAGGTGGTGCGTAGCACCGTACCGGAACCACGCAAGACCCGACCGCCGCGAACGGCAATTTTGCCGGCACGCGGCGGTAACGCCTAACGCCCTAAAAAATCACACAAGAATTCACGACAGTTACAAATAACTCGCCGCGATTAATTTTGCGCGTGCTTTATTTTCTTTTCTTTGTAAAGCTCTTTATCCGCCTGAATAAGAAGTTCGGTGAGCTCGTTGTACTCAGCATTGAACTCAGCGATTCCGAAGCTCGCTGAAAGCGTGAACGGCAGCTTTTTCCGCTTTGAATGCTTTACGCACAAAGTCTGAACACGCATTCTTAGCAGATCCTCGTTGATTTTCTCAAAACCAGGCGCAACAACCGCAAACTCGTCACCGCTAAGCCGTCCTATTATGTCCGATTTATGGAAAGCCTCTCGCAAAACTTCAGCGCATGTCTGAATGGCAATATCGCCAGTCTTGTGTCCCCATGTATCATTGATTTTCTTAAGTCCGTCAAGGTCAAAGAAAAACACGGAGCCTTTAGCGCCTGTAACGATCGAAAGATCAAGAAGCCGCTGAGCATACTCCATAAAACCGCGCCGGTTAAACACCTGCGTAAGCTCATCAGTCCTGGACTGCACAGAAAGTTCCTGATTCAGTTCTGCAAGCTTTTCGTTTTGGTTCGTGGCGTTTGAATACTCGTAGCAATGGATAAAACTGTTCGTAAGCAGCTTTAGGTATATACCGTAAACGGTGTAATGATAATACGGCAGATGACAAAGGACGTAACCATAATTCTTTTCGCGTAATGAAACAGGCAAGATATAATAAAGGCCAGGCTCAAGGTCTCCTGCCTCCGGTGGCATTATTGATTTATGCGGATTGAAGTGAATTCCGCCTTCTTTGTAACAATTACGCTCTATGCCCTTGAATTCATTGTAATAGAATATCAGACGTACTGTTTCCGGAAGAACGAAATTATCCTCAGGCGCGATATTGTAAACTTTGTCGTACATGCAGACTGCACAAACCCTGAAAAACTGCATCTTGAGGTTTTTTACGAACGTACTGAAATAGTCGTTTATATCACGCATCGACTCCGTCATGTTCAGCATATGGTAAATTGTCGCCATATCATTGAGCGCATTACCGAAAATATTGAGCACATTATAGTTAGACTTCGGCTTGTCAAAGTATTTTCCATTCTGATCGTAGTAAGAATCGGAATGATTCACGACAGGAACACATCCGCAAGACTGTCTGTAAACAGGTGACGATGAAACACACTGGCGATGAGGAACTTTTGCCCCGCAAGCCGCTTTATACGCCATTTGTGCAGCTTTTCTGCCTGAAACCTCAAGCTGCTGATTCACTGTAGAAAGCGTAGGTGTACAACTAACCGCAATATCGGAATCATCGTAGCCAACGACACAGACATCTTCGGGCACTTTTACGCCAAGTTCAAGAAGGGCACCTGTGGCAGAAGCCGCCATATAGTCATTCGCACAGATAAGAGCATCAAAATCCACATCCTCACGGCAGTGATATTGCTCTTGTATATAACGGAAAGTAGTTGGCGGCGTGAAATCACCAGGGAAAACCCATTCTTCTCGGAATTCCAAATCATTTGCTTTCATGGCAGCCCGGAAAGCCTTAAGTCGATCCGTTGCCTCCGGAGAGCGGTTCAGCTCTGCTGAAAAAAAGGCGATGTTCTTTCTGTTATGCTTGGTTTTAAGATGATTTATTATCTGGATATATGCCTGTTTGGAATCGTTATACGTATAACTGTTGTTCGGAACAGAAAGCGGAACCGCGACAGAAATAATAGGCCGCCCTGTAAACTTCTTAAATTCTTCTTCCAGTTTTTCGAGCGGATAAAAACTAGTAAAAGAATTAGCTATCACGATATACGCGTCGAATATCTTCGAACGCAGAACCTCTGTCGTTGTCCAATACTGATAGTCAAATTCAGCTGTAATAGCATGAGGGACATTAACAGGCGCAATAAAAAGACTGACATCTTTCATGCCCTCAAAATAAGAGACGATACCGTTTATCACCGTAATCTGATATTCAATCGTCAAATCATATATTAAAACTGCGATATTTTTCATTATTTATTATTATAATACGACATTGTAAAAAAAACAAATGTTTAATCGGGTAATTCGTGATTTATTTATCGAAAATCTCAAAGCGACGCGCCTTAATAGCGTAGTTTCAATCATTCGTGGCGTAACTCGCCCGAAACCATTAGTTTTTGTTGCGAGATGAAAGCGTTGTGCGGATATGCTTTTAGCCCGGAGCGGATTACAACCCGGCACGAATCAGTTTTTGCCTACGTAATCCGAATACTCCATTATGAAGTATTTGCCTTTGTTCGGTATCTCCGCTGATTTTGCAGAAAGCGGCAGCCATACAGACTGATACGTTTTCAGCTGGTCTTCGGAATCTGATGTGTCAGAACCATCTCTTTTTGCCCAAAGTGATTTATCTTTAATCAACACCTCCGGCGGAATATGAACACAAGCGAAACCTTTCGCATCTGACCGCTGATATTTCGTATGGTATGTAACAAGAAGAGTTATTCCGAATTCATCTGAGTACGTGATTCTTTCAGTAGCATAAGCACCGTCGTAGTCAAAGCATAGTTTTTTACCGCCGTAAATAAGCCCTGCAGCAATAATAAAGAGAAGAAGAATAAATGAAAGCAACCCCGAAAAAGGATTAAAACCACGTCTGCTCATTTAACACCTATACGAAACATTAACTGCCGGCCACAAAACGCGGAAAAAACACGAACCAGAGATTTTTTCCACAACACGAATTGCTTATACCCGAACTACGTTGAAGCGATAATACCATAAACAGAAACGGAACTTCAATACTTGTTCCGGGATGGTTTCACCGCCATTCAGAGCGTTAATCCAAGGACACAGAATTAGCGGCGGACACGGAGACCCGTACACTGTATGAAATGCGGTATCAACGTCGGCTCAGGCATAATCCGAGCCAGAAGCGCAAGATGCTCCTTTTCCCACGCCGCGATCGCTTCCGGCGGCAAAGACGCTCCTATTCCCCTGCACGACTTAACCCTACCATGCCATTTTTCCGGAGTAAACTCTACATCGGCGTAGTACTCCTCGTGAAAAGCTTCCTCAAAAACATCGTAAACGCACGGCTCAAACTTCATCGGTTCGTCAAAAACGCCTTCGCCGCCGTTCCACTCCGGATTCACCTTCTCCACGGATTCTTTGCTAAGGCGCGTAAGCTCGTGTTTCTCCGGCAGCCACGACATGAACAAAACAAGGAAAATACCGTCTTTCTTCAGCATACGCGCTATGTTCGGCAATGCTTTCGGCTTATCAAAGTAAACAAAACACTGGCATGCGGTTATCAAATCGAACGCGCCATCAGGATACGAGACTTTTTCCGTCGGAACGGTTTCATATTTTATGCCCATACCGGCTTTTTCCGAAAGAACGCGAGCCATCTGAATCTGATTCTCTGAAATATCGGTTCCAGTCCATTTCGCACCGAATTTATACATATTTCTAGGAATTACCCCGGTTCCAGTTCCTAAATCAAGGCAATTCTGACCTTTCACGCCTAGCCCGCGTGCCGCTATTTTCTCATAGAAAACAGGCGGATAAATATCTCTGTATTTTGCGTAGTCAGCGGAAGTTCTGCCCCAGTCAAAGGCTTTTCCGCCATCCAAATCTTCTCTACTAATCTCCATACAGAAAAATATAACACACGAGAAGTGTTTTGTCTTGCGAATGCAGAAAGGAATCTGCTATACTATGAAAACAACATATAAAAAGGCTTCTACGCCGCCATCTGCGACCCTAAAGCCCTTTTCGGAGGTTATCATGGACGAAGGAATACGCCTTAGCGACAAATACGCTCACATTTTCAAAGATCTTCTAGCCGCTGCCCGGAATGAAAACGTCATTGACGAAACGAACATATATCAGGAAGCGAATCCAAAAATCTTGCCGTTCGTAGATTCCATGCTGGAGGAAAACCTTCTCCCCGGCTCGAATCTGCTCGGACTGGACAACATAAAGAATTTTCTTGCGCAGATAGAGCAGGGAAAACACGGACTTATCCTGTGCGAGCATTACAGCAACTTCGACCTGCCTTTTCTTCACTTTATGCTCCGCAAATTCGGTGGAGACGATGGAAAAATACTCGCTGACAAGCTTGTAGCCATTGCAGGAATGAAGCTCAATGAGGAAAATAAGCTCATAAGCGCGTGGGCAGAAGCTTTCTCGCGCATAATCATCTATCCTAGCAGGAGCCTTGCATCAATAAAAGACCCCGCGAAACGAGCCGAGGAAGAAGCCCGCAGCCGCAAAATCAACATGGCTTCTATGCGCTTCCTTGACCAGTGCCGCCGCCGCGGTCAGGTAATTATGGTTTTTCCATCAGGAACTCGCTACCGACCAGGAATTCCAGATACAAAACGCGGAGTACGCGAAATAGACTCATATCTCCGTCTAACAGACATTTTCCTGCCAGTTTCCATCAACGGAAACTGCCTCCGCATCTCCGAAGATGACCCGAAAAACATGATTCACGACAGGGTTTGCAAGGATAAAGTGATTTTCGCCGCCGGTTCTGTAATTGACTGCAAATCTTTCCGGACTGGTATTCTTGATTCTTTGGGCGACGACTACGACGGCGACAAAAAGCAGGTCGTTGTTGACAAGATAATGGAGATACTGGAGAAACAGCACAACTACTACGAGGAATTCAGATAAGATACGGGCGCGTCCGTCGGCATAAACGCCGCCGAACCGGGTGTTCCGGGGCTACGGCATCCGCCTACGACCACGCTGACGCGTGTTTGCGCTACAGCGCACCCCTACACCCCCTCGCGCAAAAAAAGCTCCGCAGCAATGCTACGGAGCTTTTTCATGCGTTTACACAACTAAAAATATCAGTTTCGTGCCTCGATTGCGAGCGGAACATTTCTTGTTCTGGCTGGTGACGGCCCGGTATCATCAGAAACCTTGAAAATGCCGGCAGTAGAAACAAGTTCGTTCGCGCTTGCAGAAAGTTCTTCTGCCATAGCCGCAAGCTCCTCGGAGGAAGACGCATTCTGCTGGACGACAGAATCAAGCTGCTGAATAGCCTCGCTAATCTGCGACGCACCAAGCGTCTGCTCGCGGCAGGCAACTGAAATTTCTTCAATAAGCCCTGTCGTTTTCTCAATCTCAGGAACAACATGCTGTATCTTGTTTCCGGCCCCGTCTGCCGCGACAAGAGTTTGTTTAGAAAGCTCAATGATATCGGTGGCAGCTTCTTTCGTCCTCTCCGCAAGCTTACGAACTTCATTCGCGACAACAGCGAATCCTTTACCAGCCTCGCCGGCGCGCGCAGCCTCAATTGCGGCATTCAGCGCAAGAAGGTTCGTCTGGCTCGTGATGTCCTGAATAACCGCAATTTTCGAAGTAATTTTTTTGACAGCATCGACAGCGGACGAAACAGCTTCACTACCTTCCTTGCCTTCGGCGCAAGTTGAAACCGCAATAGTTCTTGTTTTCTCCGCATTATCCGCTGTCTGGCTAATATTGGAAGCAATTTCTTCCATCGTTGCGGACATCTGCTCTGTAGAAACAGCCTGCTCAGACGCGCCAGCGGATATAGACTGGCTTGAACTGCTTATCTGCGCACTTCCTTTAAGCACCTCATCCGCAATATTCTGCACTTTTATAATCGTTGACTGCAAAAGCTCTATAAAAGCATTAACTCCGCGCGTCACCTGCGTAAACTCATCATTTCCGTTCTCAGGAAGCCTGTATGTTAAGTCGCCATTACCAGAAGAAAGGTTTATGACTGCCTTGTTTATAACGTGAAGAGGCTTTGATATTTTACGCGTAATTAATATCATCAACAAAACAAGGGCTATAACCAAACTTATAATCGACACTATGACGAGCGGCTTGAATATCATGAGCGCCACAAGCTCAACTACAGTAAGCGGCTTTCCCATATATAAAGTCGTGACGAATTCGCCCTTTTTGTTGAATAACGGGAAATAACATGAAATTGAATTCTGTGTTCCGATTTTATTGATAATCGATACCGCTTTGCCATCTTTTTTCAGGCCGTCAATAATCTCTGGGTTCGCGAGTATAGTTCCCTGCATTCCCTCAATCGTAGTGACATGTCTTTTGTAACCGTCAAATATCGTTGCTTCCGCGGATGTAGCGAGTTTAATTTTATCTACCATAGACTGAAGTGCTATATTCTTTTTCGCTACAACGACACCGACTATTGCTGAACCATCAGTAATAGGCTCAGCGACAACCGCCATCACTCCACCATTTTCTTGGATAAAATCTGCTCCGCTTTCCCCTGACAAGGCAGCTTGAATCATATTTTTTTCAGCCAGCACATCATATTGCGCAGAAGACATCATCTCGCCATTACTATCGAAAAACGCAACATTATCAAACCCAAAGTTCGTCATCAGGCTATTACAAACAGCGTCCGCAAATTCTTTCGTACTGATGACACTGTTTTGAGCGAATATAAAGGCGTCTTTTGAGCTTTTCACAGAGGATCTCAACGTATCTAGCTCTAAATCGAACTCAGTCGTAAAAGCAACGGACTGATCCTTGATCTCACTCGTAAAATACGATTTCAACCCTGAATCAAGGCGATTCGAGATAATCACATCAAGTATTATTGTATAAACAATAATTCCAACAGCAATAACGATTTCTAAGAATCGTGCGACAGACTTCTGCTTTTTCATGTTTCCTCTTTCCGAACTTGTTGACGTTGCTTGAAATGAAGAATTATCACACCAACACAGTTATAATATACTACCAACAGGTAGCAAGAAAAAAATTGTTTGTCCGAAAACTCCGAACGTTTCTATTCATTATAAATTATAAACATTTTTTTTTATTTTCACAGAAAAATAATAAAAAAAATCTATTTTTTTTATGAAATATTTAAAATAACTCCAAAATCTTTATTAAAAGAAAATATAAAAAAATTGTCGTTTCTATTGACAGAAACAATTTAAATAATATATATTCTTCATATCAGATGTTTCTACAAACAGAAACGCAAGGAGCAAAAAAATTATGGCACGTACAGACTCAATTTATTTTACGCACCCCTGCGACCGTTACACGCCGCTTTCTTTGGCGCGTAAAATAGGTGCATCGGCAATTTTGGAGAGCGCGAGTTTTGCAAGAGGAAGGGAACGTTATTCTATCCTTCTGATGGAACCGGCATTTCATATAGTTCAGGACGAAGAGGGTGTCGCCTTTTTGATTGATGGCCGCCGTCTTCCATATAAAGGCAAGAACGAAACAGGCGAAACTATTGCACCCGGTAGCAAGGTTCTTCATACGCCGGATATTCTTGACGCGCTTCTTTACGTGGCGGAACAGAACGATATGAGCGTCATCCGCGACGAGAACGGCAAAGAAAGCGCGAACCCGATTCCGGTTCCTGCAAGCGGATTAGGCTACCTTAGCTACGAGTTTGCTGCCAGATGCGACACAATCACGATGCACGCGCAAACCGACGAGCTTCATATTCCGGAAAGCGAGTTCGTTACGGGGCATATTTACGTTATTTTTGACCACTACACCGAAAAGCTCCATATTTTTGCGCTCAACTACAACGAACATCAGATTGATTTGGACAAAGCCGTCGCGAACCTAAAAAAGCGGCTCGACGATATGGATTTCTCCTATCTTTCTGCTCCGGAAGAGCCTTGCGAAGTGCGCACAATAACGAACTTAGAGCAAAGCGAGCGCGAATACAAAGAGAAAGTCGAAGCCATAAAAAAAGAAATAATCGCCGGAAACCTTTTGCAGGCAGTTCCAAGCCGCCGCTTGCAATTTGAATGCGACAACTCCGCGCTTGAAATATACAGAAGGCTCCGCGCCATTAACCCTAGCCCATACCTTTTCTACATAGATTTCGGCGACAGGCAGCTTATCGGCTCCAGCCCGGAAAGCCTAGTGCGCGTAAGGGAAGGCGTTGCGTCAATCCGTCCGATTGCAGGAACGCGCCGCCGTGGAAAAAACAGCGCGGAGGACGAGGTTCTGAAAGAAGAGCTTCTTAACGATGCAAAAGAACGCGCGGAACACCTTATGCTCGTTGATTTGGCACGCAACGATCTTGGCAGAGTTTGCGCCAACGGCAGCGTAGAAGTGACACGCCTGATGGAAGTAGAGCTTTTCAGCCACGTAATGCATATTGTGAGTGACGTTCAGGGGAAAGTCGCGGCGGGCTACAAACCGATTCAGGTGCTCCGCGCGGCGTTCCCGGCAGGAACTGTAAGCGGCGCTCCAAAAATCAGCGCAATTCAGATTCTTAGCCGCCTTGAAAAGACTAAACGCCGCTTTTATGCCGGCGCGGTCGGCTATATCCAGTCAAACGGCGACCTTGACTTTTGCATCGCAATTCGCTGCGCCCTTAAGCAGGACAAAGTGTGGAGCCTGCAAGCCGGTGGCGGCATCGTTTACGACAGCAACGCCGACCGCGAGTGGGAAGAAACGAACGAAAAGCTCGGCGCGTTACGGAGCGTTTTTGAAGGAGGCAGCAAATGATCGCATTTATCGATAACAAAGACAGTTTTACTTTTAATATAGTACAATCACTGGAACGCGTTTCCGGTGACAAAGTGTGCGTTTTCCGCTCTGAAGAAAGCACAATCGCAGAAATACAAGCAGCCGCGCCAAGCCACATCGTAGTCGGTCCAGGCCCAGGAACTCCTGCAGAAGCCGGCATTTCTATCGAAGTGATTAAACACTTTGCCGGAAAACTCCCGATTCTTGGAATCTGCCTTGGACACCAGGCTATAGGCGCGGCTTTCGGTGCAAACATCGTCAGCGCGAAATATATCCGCCACGGAATCGTCGAAGAAATAAAAACAGACGGCCGAGGCATATTCAGAAACATCGGGCTTAAAGGCAACTTTACGCGCTACCACTCGCTCGTTGTGGAAGAAAAATCGCTGCCAAGCGAGTTTGAAGTTTCTGCTCGCGCCAAAGACGGCGACATAATGGGAATCCGCCACAAAACACTTGTAATTGAGGGCGTTCAATTCCACCCGGAAAGCATTGCGAGCGAAAAAGGCGACTCTCTTTTCAAGGCGTTCCTTAACTACAGCCGCGAAAATATCTCGCACGTCCTTATTCTTAACCAGCTGATAGACAAAAAACAGCCTTTAAGCCGCCAGCAGACAGCGAGTTTCATAAGCGAGCTTACGGACGGCACAATGGACGAAAAAATAGCGTCAGCAGTTCTTACAGCAATGGCGAGCCGCGGACTGCCGACTGCCGAGGAAATGAGCGGAGCCGCAATGGTTATGCTCGTAAAAAAGACTAAGTTTCCTCTTTCGAACACAGGTCTTGCTGAAATCGTAGGAACAGGCGGAGACGGAAAAGGCTCTTTCAACATTTCGTCAATGTCGGCACTGGTCGCGGCGAGCTGCGGACAAGTCATGGCAAAACACGGAAACCGCGCAGTCTCCAGCAAATCTGGAGCAGCCGATTTTTTTGAGGCTCTCGGAATAAACATCATGGCAAAACCAGAAGAGACAGCTGAGCTTATAAAGAAAACAGGTTTCGGCTTCCTTATGGCTCCTGTATATCACTCTGCAATGCGATTCGCCGCGCCAATCAGGAAGGCATTGGGCATCAAAACGATTTTCAACGTACTCGGCCCGCTTTTGAACCCTGCGAACGCAGAGTTCGAGGTTCTTGGCGTTTACTCAAAAGAGCTTCTGAAAGATTACGCTCACGCTGCAAAATCATTGGGCGCAAAGCGCGTTATGGTCGTCAACTCCGAAGACGGCTATGACGAAATTTCTCCGTGTGCATTGACGCGAGTGTACCAAATCGATGAGAACGGAAGTGAAAACCAGTATTCAATAAATCCTGCGGACTTTGGCATTACGGACGCGGATGAAAACGAGCTTTACGGCGGAAACGGAAGCGACAACGCTAAACTTGCGCTTGAAGTCCTTAACGGCGGCGGACGGCGCACAATACGCTACGCAGTCGGGCTTAACGCGGGAGCAGTGCTTTATCTTTGCGGAAAAGCCGCCAACCTTAAAGAAGGCTACGACATGGCGTTGGATGCAATTGATTCAGGAAAAACACTCGCGAAACTGAAAGAAATCCAAACAGTGAGCGAAGCACTGAGCGCATAGGGTACGGATGGATTTGCAGGAGGGGGCACCCCCTACGCTCCAGACTCCTCGCCGCCTAAAACGGCGGACTGCGGTGTCTTGCGCGACCCCCTGTACGGGGGCTTAACTGACTTCAGTTTTGCCCCCGTAACGCCCCCAAGCGAAAATACTATGGACGATATACTTACACGAATTATAGAAAAACGCCGCGCCGACATCCGGGAAAAAGGCTTTGCTTACGGACACGCTGTTCCTTCAAAAAGAACGCGTCCTATTGTGTCTTTTTTGCCAAAAGCCGGAACGATTCTTGAAATAAAACGAGCCTCACCGTCAAAAGGGCTTATCGCGCCGGATTTAGATGCGAAAGCTACTGCCGTTGCGTATAAAAAAGCAGGAACAGCGGCTATATCCTGTCTTACGGAAGAAAACTTTTTTCACGGAAACCTTATCGACTTGCAGCAAGCGTGCGAGGGCGCGGGAAATGCCGTTGCCGTCTTGCGCAAAGATTTTCTTCTTTCAGAAGAAGAAGTTGAGATAGCGTATCTTTGCGGTGCGGACGCAGTTCTTTTAATAGCGCGGATATTGCCGGAAGAAACTCTTTTACGCATGGCAGAAAAAGCATTTTCACTTGGAATTGCCGTTCTGCTTGAAGTGCGCGAAGATTCCGACTTACAAAAAGCTTTTTCCGCGCTCGAAAAAGCGCACCGCATGAGTGCGGATGACAAAATCGTGCTCGGCATAAACTCGCGTGACTTAAAAACATTCACAATCGACCTTTTAATTCCGCTTAAGCTTAAAGCAAAGATACAAAAACTCTTTGCCGAGAAAAACGCGGACTTTCCTTTTCCACGCGTAATCTCGGAATCCGGTGTAACAAGCCCGGAAGCCGCCGATTTTGTCGGGAATCTTGGATTTGACGGAGTTCTTATCGGGGAAGCAGCCGCAAGAAACCCAGAAGAAGCAGAAAAACTTGTTAAAGCGTTCACGAACGCAGCGCAAAATTCGGACACAGCAGCTTCCGGCGCTATGCAAAACACAATGCAAAAAATTACAGGCGCATATTCGTTTTGGAAAAAACTAGCCGTAAAGCTTGCGGAAAAAAACGGAAAGTCGCTTGTAAAGATTTGCGGCCTTACCCGGAAAGAAGACGCGCTTTTGGCGCAGGAACTTGGCGCGGACATAATCGGCTTTGTTTTTGCTGAAAAATCAAAGCGGACAAACCGCGTGGAAGACAAAGAAAAAATAAAAGAAATCCGCGCCGCGCTCCAAGAAAACGCGCTTTTACAAGAGCGCAAAATGCCGCTGATGGTTGGCGTTATAGTGGAGATGGAAAGCCAAGAAGGAAAAGCTGCGATAGAACTTTGTGAACAAGGCGTTTTAGACGGAATACAGTTCCACGGCATACCGGAAAAAGCACAAGGAAAACTTGGATACGTCGCGATTCCAGTGGCAGATGAGAGCGAGCTTTTGAAAGTATTGGAGCTTTACAAAAGCGGTTTTCCGCGCGTACTTATCGATGCGAAAAACGCGAGTTCACAGAACGCTTCTGGCGATGCGCGTTACGGCGGAACTGGAACAACGCTTTCTGGCGAGATTGTTGAAAAAGCAAGTTCACTCGGCATTCTGTGGCTTAGCGGCGGAATAAACCCCGAAAACGCGGCAGAACTTGTAAAGCGTTTTTCGCCGGAACTGATTGATGTTTCAAGCGGAATTGAATCCGCGCCGGGAATAAAAGACGCAAATAAAATGGAAAAACTGATGACGGAGATTTTTTATGAGTGATAACGGATTTTTTGACAACTTCGGCGGTAAATATGTGGCAGAAGTTCTGCGCCGCCCTCTCGACGAACTAGAAGTTGCTTTTAATGAAGCAATGGCTGACAAAAGCTTTTTGGACGAGCTTGATATTATCCGAAGGGATTACATTGGACGCGAGACTCCGCTTTACTTTGCCCCCACTGCAACGAAACTTTTGGGCGGCGCACAAATCTACATAAAGCTTGAAGGACTTGCGAATACCGGCGCGCATAAAATAAACAACGCCATCGGGCAATGTCTTCTTGCAAAACGGATGGGCAAAAAAAGAATCATCGCGGAAACTGGAGCAGGCCAGCACGGACTAGCAACCGCCGCCGCCTGCGCAAAACTCGGTCTAGATTGCACTATTTACATGGGAGAAGTTGACGTGCGCCGCCAACAGCCGAATGTTGCCGCAATGGAATTGTACGGCGCAAAAGTTCATCCTGTTACGAGCGGAAGCCGTACATTAAAAGATGCTGTCAACGAAGCAATGCGTGACTGGGCGGCGCACCCCGATGACACTCACTACGTTCTTGGAAGCGCACTCGGTCCCGCTCCGTTCCCGGATATCGTTCGCGAGTTTCAGAGTGTCATCGGGCGCGAAGTGAAAAAACAGTGCGCAGAACGCGGAATAAAAATCGGTGCGATGGTTGCCTGCGTAGGCGGCGGCTCAAACTCAATCGGCTTTTTTGAGCCGTTCATCAACGAAAAAGAACCACGTCTTATTGGGGCGGAAGCAGGCGGAATAGGCCCGAACGTAGGCGAGAACGCTAGCCGAATGACAGGAAACGCCGCCCGTGACGGAATTATGCAGGGCTACAAAAGCCGCTTCCTTCTTGATGAAGACGGACAGGCTCTCCCTACCCGCTCTATCTCCGCCGGCCTTGATTATTGCGGAATAGGCCCTCAGTTAGCTGCGCTTGGCCGCGCCGGTAGAATTGAGTTTACTTCTGTGCTGGACAAAGAAGCTCTTGAAGCCGTTCAGTTTTTCGCAAAAAACGAAGGCATTCTTTTCGCGCTGGAATCTGCACACGCCGGCGCGGCGGCAATAAAGCTTGCAAAAGAAATTCCGGCGGATCAAGCCGTGATAATCAACATGAGTGGGCGCGGCGACAAGGACGTTTTTATTACAAGCCCTGTCTTCCGCCCGAAAGAGTGGCTCGATTTCCTTCATGCGGAAATTGAGCGTCTTGAAACGAACAAAGACATTCACGAAGCTAAAAGCATGTGAATGCGCTACATGCGCAAGCGCTGGGAGCGGCGCGAGCCCGGAACGAACATGAAATGTGAGTTTGGGCGAAGCGGCCAACGCAAGCGAGACAGTTTGCGGAGCAAACGGGCGAGTGCGTAGGCTGACCGAAAGGGAACCGCGGACATAGCGGCACGGTGTGAAGCGCCGCTGAGCACCGTGTGCGCCAATTATAATTTCTTACAGGAGAATAAAATGAATAAAATAAAACTTATGAGCCATCTTGTTGCGGGGTACCCGACGGACGAACTTGCGCTTACAGCGGCTCGTGCTCTTATTCGGGGTGGCGCGGACATCCTTGAGATTCAGCTGCCTTTTTCCGACCCCAGCGCGGACGGTCCTGCGATACAGACGGCTTGCACGAAGGTTTTGGAGCGCGGCTACAGGACTTCGGACGGACTTAATTTTATTGCGGCGATTCACAGCGAGTTTCCACAGACGACAATTTATCTGATGAGTTACGGAAGCCTTGTCTATACACCCGGGGTCGCGGATTTTTGCCGGAGGGCTGCCGAGGTTGGCGTTAAGGGAATGATTATCCCGGATTTGCCGTTTGACTACGACGAGGGGTTGACGGCATCCTGCAAGGCGAACGGAATGGTGAATATCCCGGTGGCGGCTCCTTCTATGAGCACAGAGCGTCTTTCAAAGCTTGCGCATGCCGGTTTTCCGTATATTTATGCCGCGCTAAGGACTGGCATCACTGGCTCTGACACGAAAATCGATGACGCGACGCTTTCGTTTTTGCAGAAGGTTAGCGAGGGCGGAAGCAAGGTTTACGGCGGTTTTGGCATTTCGACAGGCGTGCAGGCGAAAGCGCTCGCAGATTCTGTAGAGGCGATTGTGGCAGGGTCTGTTTTTGTGCGGATTATCACGGAGATGCAGGGCGACGCGGAGAAACTTTCTACTGCGGTGGAAGCAAAGGCGCGCGAGCTTTGCGGGATGTGCTGATGTGACTTAGGGCTTGCGCGATGTGGCGACTGTGGCGTGCGCGGATTTTGTGACAATGAAGTGCGGGAAATCTGAGCGAAAATGCGACAAGTGCGGCGTGCGAGTAATGTAGCCAGATTTGATTTTTCGTTTGTGCGGGTCGTGCGAAAATTACGGGTTCAAAGTTCACTGAAACTTGCGTCGTATGTTCAAAATATGGTATTCTTAAGAGCCGTATATTAGTTTGAAACAGTGCTAACACGGCTTTTTAAAGATTGCGCCGCATGACAAACTTTTTACAAACCGGAACATTGACTTCCGCTGCATTCAAATCCTGACGAGCGCATAAAAAAAGAGGTAGAACATGGCTAAAATCCAGATGAAAAATTCTATAGCCGAACTTGACGGTGACGAGATGACACGCGTTCTGTGGGCTGTCATAAAAGAGAAACTGCTTACTCCATACATCGACTTAAAAACGGAGTATTACGACCTAGGACTTAAAAAGAGAGATGACACTGATGACAAGATAACATACGAAGCCGCGGCAGCCATCAAAAGACTCGGCGTAGGTGTAAAATGCGCCACAATCACGTCGAATGCAGCACGGGTGAAAGAATACAACCTTAAGCAGCTTACACCAAGTCCGAACGGTATTATCAGGGCAGAGCTGGACGGAACAGTTTTCCGCAAGCCGATTATAGTTTCTAACGTCAAGCCGGCAGTCAAAAGCTGGAAAAAACCATTCATCATGGGACGCCATGCATACGGCGATGTCTACAAGAACTGCGAGATGCACGTTGACGGTCCTGGAAAAGCAGAGCTCGTTTTCACAGGCGCAGACGGAAAAGAAATCCGCAAAACAATAGCGGAACTTTCCGGCCCAGGAATTCTTCAGGGAATCCACAACCTCGACAAATCAATAGAAAACTTCGCACGCTGCTGTTTCCGCTATGCGCTCGATGAAAAAGTTGACGTATGGTTCGCAACAAAAGACACAATCAGCAAGACATACGACGGCCGCTTCAAAGAGATTTTCCAGAACGTGTTCGACACAGAGTTTAAAGATGATTTCGAAAAGAACGGTCTCACCTACTTCTACACGCTTATAGACGATGCCGTCGCGCGCGTTATGAAAAGCGAGGGCGGTCTTTTGTGGGCTTGCAAGAACTACGACGGCGACGTTATGAGCGACATGGTTGCATCCGCAAACGGAAGCCTTTCAATGATGACGAGCGTTCTTGTGTCGCCGGACGGAAAGTTTGAATATGAAGCAGCTCACGGCACGGTACAGCGCCACTACTACCGCTACATGAAAGGCGAGAAGACAAGCACAAACCCAGTCGCGCTTATTTTTGCGTGGACAGGCGCACTCGCAAAACGAGCCGAGCTTGACGACACACCGGAACTTGCCGCTTTCGCAAAAAAACTTGAGAAAGCCACGCTCGACCTTATAGAAGAAGGCGTAATGACCGGCGACCTTAAAGCACTCGCAGAGCCACCTGCCAAAGAAATACTCAACTCCTGGGACTTCATCGACAGAATCGCCGCCAAGCTGTAAACAAAACGACGGTGCACCGAAAAATCCTTTCACAGCAAGAAAGTGTTGTGAAGGGATTTTTTTTGCGAACACATTAGATGTAATTTTATCCCCAGAAAAGTGTTACTATAAGAGCATGAAACGTATGCTGTACAAAGAACTTTTGGAATGGAAAGAATCAGCAGACAGAAAACCTCTTGTTTTAGAGGGAGCACGTCAGGTTGGTAAAACATGGCTTCTAGACGAATTCGGAAGAAATGAATACAAGTACTACATAAAAATTAATTGTGACAACAATCCCAAAGTTAAGGATTTGTTTTCGGATTACGACACAAAAAGAATCGTACGAGTGATTTCTGCCATTGCAAAAAAGCCTGTGGAACCTGAAAAAACGCTCATTTTTCTTGATGAAATTCAGGAGCTTCCAAAAGCTTTGGGTTCTTTGAAATACTTTTCAGAAGATGCAAGCGAGTATCACATTGTAGCAGCCTGTTCACTGCTCGGTATAAAATATCATCAAGGAGAATCTTTTCCTGTCGGAAAGGTCGATACACTACGTCTTTTTCCGCTCAATTTCAACGAGTTTTTACTTGCGCTCGGCGAAATCCAAAAAGAAAATATCTTAACTTCGCTTAAATAGCAAAAATAAGGATTGTATGGAATTCAATTCCATCTCAACTTGCAAAAGAAAACAAAAAATTCGTTTACGGCACAATTAGAAAAGGCGCAAGGGCTGCAGAATTCGAGAATGCGATCCAATGGCTTTGTGACGCAAGAATCGTTCATAAAGTGACAAGAGTTTCAAAAATCACGATGCCGCTTAAATTTTATGAAGATTACACCGCATTTAAGCTTTTTATGAATGACTGTGGATTATTCGGAGCATTGACGAACACCCCGATAAAAGACATTCTTTTGGGAAATTCAATTTTCGAGGAATATAAAGGCGCGTTCACAGAGCAGTTTGTTGAACAACAGATTGCCTCATGCAAAAGTTCTGCTCTTTATTATTACACAAACGATAATTCAACCTCAGAAATTGATTTTGTGATGCAGCATGAAAACGCAGCCTTGTCGATTGAGGTAAAAGCCGAAGAAAATCTACGATCGCGGAGTTTGAAAGCTGTACTCGACAAGGATGCTTCGCTTCATGGTCTACGGATTTCCATGTCTGATTACAGAAAAGAGAGCCGCTTCGATAACCTGCCTTTATACGCGGTTTCAAGCTATTTTGCAGAAAAGTAAAAAAAAATTGTAAAAGATATTACTTCAGGACTTTATGAACGATTAAATAAAAGTATGGTACGAATGTACCACCGAGACGCCCAAACATAATAGAAAATATCGCTTGAAAAATATCTGGTTAGGATATAGTATAGATTTGTTCGGAAGTTTTGCATTTTCTGAACTGCTTTTATAGAAGTGGCCTGTTTCGTGGAACTCGCGCCAAAAGTTGTGCGAGGCGCTTTACGGAACGAATCACAAACTCGTATGGGAGGATGATTATGGAATTCGATCCAATTGATGTAAACAACCCGGAAGCCATAGATTACTGGTGCAAGAAACTTACATGCTCAAAAGAAGAGCTGCTTGATGCCATAAACACATGCGGCAACTCCGGTACGGAAGTAGAAGCTTTTCTTAGATAAAGCACGTTTTTAAATACGGTTGGTAAAGGCTCGCAGCGCTCAAGGCCTTGACTCAACCGTTTTGACGCTTGCTAACAATTATCAAGCGTCAATAAGCTTGCCGCCGTAGGGGATGCAGAGGTTACGCGCCAAAGTACGGTATTCGTCCTCAGCGACAGCATCACGGACACCTGTTATGTAGAATGTCATGTTTTCTACATTGCAGGTGTTTTTTTTCGCCTGAGCGGATGTTCTACAAGCTTCCAAAACGCGCATTGTCTGGTTCACCACACCGTCGCGGCTGTCTACGACACGCACAGAAGCTCCGGCAGCTTTTTGAATATCGTCTGCCATGTGGATAAAATGCGTACACCCAAGGATTATTGTGTCTATATCGTGCTGCTTGAAAAAGCTGACGGCAGGAGCAACGGCTGCGGCGCGTTCTTCCTGAGTCGCTGTAAAAAGCTTTTTTTCAACGAAATCTATTAAATCGGGGTCACCGCGCCGCTCTATATAGCAGTCCGACGCAAAATCAGCGATAAGTTTGTCGGTGTAGGGATTCTCGACTGTCTGCCGTGTAGCAAGCAAACCGATGCGTTTTTTGGGTGAAACAGCGGCCGCAAGCTTTATCGCAGGAACAGTCCCCACGAACGGAATTGACGGAAACATCTTGCGGAGTTCTGAAAGCGCAGTTACAGAAATTGTGTTGCATGCGACAACGATCGCATCGGGGTTAAAACGCTCTATTAAAAGTTTGGAAGCCGCCGCCGCGCAGTCGGTAATTTGTTCGCGTGTTTTTTCGCCATATGGAAAATTCGCAGTGTCGCCCAAATAAACACAGCGCACTTGCGGACATTTTTTTTGCAAGTGAAGCATATAAGGGATTCCGCCGGTGCCAGAATCTAGGAAAGCAACGAACGGCGCGGAAGAAAGCGAATCATGTGTTTTTTGCAGAGTTTGTGCGACAGATGGCGCGGAAGAATCTTTTCTCGGCGCGAAAGAATCGCTAATATCAGCAGAAACAGAAGAAATCACTCTTTCCACATCAGTCTCCGAACAATGCGTTGAAAGCGTCTTTGCCAGAAGATGCAGGTTTTTCCGCAGGTTTATCACCGAAAAGCGCATTGAAAGCATCGGCAGCAGAATTCGCCGCACCATTGGAACTTGACGAACCCGAACCGGATGAACCGCCAGAAACGCTGGCCGCATTCGCACTATCGCCAACTCCGGCTTCCGGTTGCGCTGCCAACATGAACCATCCGCAGAAATTGGCTCTTTCCTTATCTTTTACAAGCTCGTCGATATTCTCACGGCAGTCATAATACGCCCCTGGCTCATAAAAACGGCAGTTTTTGCATGCACGAACATCCGCACCGCAGACGGGACATACATCAGAACGACTGATACTTCCATTAAAAATAAGTGGTTTTCCGCATTTCCAACACATAAATCGGATTATATCTATTTGACTAAACTAGCGCAATGACCTAACATTACAGTATGTTTTCACTAGCAATGTGTTCAAAACCGGGATGCAAAAAAACGGCTCTCTCATCATTTGATGAAAACGGTGAGCTTATGGAAGGCAACAGCTTCTGTTTCGAACATCACCCCGAACTGGAGAAACTCCACAGCCAGATATGCAGATACATTGAGACGCATGACAAAATCGTCGGACTCAATGCATCCGGCATACATTTCGACAACATGGATTTTACCGGGAAAAAATTCTACGGATGTAACTTGCAGCACTGCATTTTCTCGAATGTCCATTCAGAAAATTTCAGGGCGAGAATCACATCTTTCGACTTCTCGATTTTCTCTGACAGCAACCTGATAAGCTCGAACTTTCAGTTCTCATCATTTGCAGGCGCAGTTTTCTCCCATGTATTGTTCACGAACTCCGAGCTTGTACACAACAACTTTTGTGGCATTCATGCAGAGCAATCCTCTTTCGATGACTCCGACCTGTATAACTCACGTTTTATCCGTGCCGATCTGGCAAATACATCGTTCAGGAACTGCAACATAAAGAAAACCTGTTTTTACGAAATGCAGCAAAGCAACGTCTCGTTCAAGCTCTCAAACACACGAGAAGCCTTGTTCTCAACAGAAACGGAGGTGGAGGAATGAAAATTTACTTTCACTTGAATTTGGAAGGATTCTCAAACTGTTACATAATCGTGAATCCTGAAAAAAAAGAAGCTGTCATTATCGATCCGGGCAAAATAACAAATCAGATAATCAGGCATATTGAAGATGATAAATACAATCTTTGTGCCGTGCTTGTAACACATAACCACGGAAGCCATACACGGGGGCTTACGACGCTCAGGAAAATATACAACCCAAAGATTTATGCAGCTGATTACGAAACCGCAGGCTCAGATACAAACGTTCTCAAAGGAAACGGTGTTATACAGGCAGCCGGTTTCACAATCGGATATATGTCTGTTCCTGGACATTCACCAGATTCAATGTGCTACAAGATTGGTAAAGTCATATTCACCGGAGATACGCTGTCTGCCGGGAAAATCGGCAGCACGAACAACACGTATGCGCGAAGTATGCTTATTTCCAATGTGCAGACAAAAATTCTGTCGCAGCAGGACGATATAACGATAATGCCAGGACACGGCCCGCCATCATCGATCGCAGCAGAAAAACAGTTCAACCTTGATCTAGGCTACCCGATTCTGCGTGAAAATATCTACAAAACGCTCCGTTATCCACAGAGAGTTATTTCTGACTGACGCTCACCATTGATGTTCGTCCGGCATTGAGTCCCCATCTGCTGAACACATACTCATCCAGCATGGCGGCAGCTGCGGTAAGCCCGGACGCCTTTGTTGAGCGTATATACGAAGCTAAATCAGGAAGAGCATTCATAACTGAACCTCTCCACGCAATGTTATCCGCAAAATAAGAAGACTGTGCATTGACCGATTGCTGCATTATATACGCCATAATCTCGTTCTCCACAAGATAAGTATCGTTCAAATCATAACCGAGTGTAGGCTGAGACGCGAAATAGCTTTTCAGGAAATTGAGTGATTTTTGATCCATGATTGTACAAACTTCTGAAACTTTATTGCGGAACGCCTCTTCCACAAAATAAATACCGTGGAAGCTCTCGTGCGCAAGAAGACTTGTCCGTAAATAAACAGGAGATTCTTTTGAAATTGATATGATGCCTCCCTTTCCCGGAACAAAGCTCCCGTCATCATACTGCTTTATAATTCCATACTGAACAAGGATGTCTCGCAAGAAATACTCGCTTTCGTTCAATGAAAAATTCTCGTCCATAGCGACATTGAAAAAACTCGCCAAGCTTTCAGCACGATAATCGTGCGCGTTATAGCCATGAAGATTCGCGATATCCTTGTCAGCCCACAGGCTTCCTCTATAACCGACTTTCTCGACATAAAATGCCAGTCTTTTCAAATAATTGTCCTGAATTTTGTAGTCGGCGAAATCAAAAAGAAGGATGTTAGGGAACAAATCCCACTGGAAAAGCTCAAAATCCTTGCGATTCCACAATTTAGAAGACCATGTCGGAATACATCCCAAATCAGACTTTATTGCGGATGGCATACGCTGTCCGTCTTCAGGCTCCGCGACAACGGCAGGAATGAAATAATACTCTATACCGGTCACCATTTTAGCACCGGACGAAACTGAGATACGACGATTTTTTCCAGAAGAAGCATCTGAAGTTACGAACAGATACGGCACATAGAATTCCGATTTTTGAGGTTCCGGGGAGCGACGGACCGTAAACTTGTTTTCACCTGCGGAGAACACCACAACGCCCTGTTTTCCGTTTGAACCGGCATCGCTCTTATTATCCCTGTAATATATGCGGACATACTCCTGCACGGAGTTGTCCAATACGGCAGAAAAATCAAGAGACGCACCAAAATCCGCTATCAGAGAATCATTGCCTGTATATGTAAAAAGAGACTGAGAATCACCACCTTCCGCACCGAAACTCCATGCAACTTCGTTTTCTGTTGATGACCAGCCTATTACAGAATCAGCGCGCGAGACATCATCAACAGAAACAGTTCCGGCAGAATAAACCAGAAATCCTTTTATTTTCGTGCCGTCAACAGGGAAAGCTAATCGTACACGCGCGGATTTTCCAGCAGGAATTGTGCATTTTGCAAGCGGACGATCAGGCAGATTTTCAACAAGTTTGTCGTTTTCAAAATCATTCTCATAAAGGAGTCCGACCATAACTTCCGCATCCTTTTCTACCGGTTCAAAACGAACTTCAAGAGATTGCGGATTTTTGCCAGATTGTGATGAAAAACTGTTCTCAAAATTATTTTCTTTTGTGTAATAGCAAAGATATTGTTCAGATTCCGATTCATACAGGCTTAACGATTCGGATGCCTTGCCGTATGCGAAAAGTTTTAATGATTGAAAACCAGGTTTAGGCGGTATTCTGTCGGCAAAAGTCTCCATATCACCGCCTTCTGGACTAAAACTCCATGAAACTACGTTTTCATTCTCTGTAAAACCAAAGTCAACCGTTGTTTTTGAGACATCTGTAATCGAAACATCGTCCTCTGAATAAACAAGGAAACCTTTCAGCTTAGTTCGGTCATTTGGAAACGCAAGACTTACACGGGCTGATTTCCCCGCAGGAAGCAGACATTTCGCAAGCGGCCGCTCCGGCAACGCAGAAATAAGCTTACCGTTCACAAAGTCAGATTGATATAGAAAAGCTACAATGACATTTGAATCTTTTGGAGCCGGGGAAAAGCATACTTCAAGCGAACTCTGTGTACTGCCAGTATTCGAAAGCATTCCACTTTCGACATCTGCATCTTTTAGATAGTAGTATAAATATGACTCAGAATCTTCACTGGACAAACTCAAAGATTCCGATTTTTTGTCATAAGAATAAAGCCTGAGTTCCTGAAATCCCTTTTTTCCAGGAATTTTGTACGCGCACGAAAAAGAACAAAGAATACCACACAAAAGAATTAGCAGAACGCATGCTTGATTTACTTTCTTATAATCATTAATGGCTTGAAAAACATCTTCTGGCAGATATTTACTATTTTCCCTATGAAATCTGGAAATTGTCGATAACGGTCTCATAAAATAACTATAGCGTTTTTTATTTTTTCGGGCTATAGTCTACCACATGAAACTACTCGTAATACTTCCGCACGGAAATACAGTTTCGTACTTGGAACAGCAGCGACAGGCAATCGCTCAGACGACAGGTAAAAAGATTTTCGCATTCTCGCCATTGTACTGCCCGCTAGCCATCATCCCGGACAAAGAATACACGCAGGCAGAGATGAAAACTTTTCTTAAAGGCATACGAGACATCATAGCCAGTGACACAAAAAACGCAGAATGCGTAATTCACGGCATTAACTGCATTAGGAACGGAAGCATCACGTCGTTTTTCAGTACTGTTTCACTCCCGTTTTTTGCTGATATTCAAGTATATTGCAAAAACACCGGAATGGAACAAAATGATGAATCTGGACTTGGATTTTGCATAGGGTTTTCGCCTGATCTGATTGATATGGAACTGATTAATATCGAAGGAAACCGCACCATTCCGGCAGCTTCTGCAAAGTCCGGGCCGCACAGAATGACCGTTTTCCGACTGGGAATCATCGAGTTTACACCAGAAGCTCCCTTTTCCAGAAAAGACCTCACGGATACAACTCTTCCTGACGGAAACAACCCGGCAAAAAAGGACTGCTCGTACAATAAAGAAAAATCGTACGAAAAAGGCGGCTCCTCCAAAAGCGGAACAGCCGCCTGCCACAAACCAGAAGAATTATTGCCCGGCGAGCTTTCATTCAGATGGAAGCTAATCAGCTCTGTTTGGAAAGCGAAGCAGAAAGGAGCTTAAGCCCCTCGATCATAGCCTCATGCTCCAGCGGCGCAATACGCGCGTAAAGAGTTTCCGGGGTATCGCCCGGCATGACAGGAACTTTTCGTTGCAAAAGGATTTTCCCAGTATCACAACCATCATCCACAAGGTGGACAGTACAGCCGGACTCAGTTTCACCTGCCGCGAGAACAGCTTCGTGAACATGATGCCCCCACATCCCTACCCCGCCGAATTTTGGGAGCAATGCAGGATGCAAGTTTATTATCCTTCCTGAGTACTCCGAAACGATGTCTCCCGAAAGAACGGTAAGAAAGCCTGCTAAAACTATTGCCTCAATACCGTTCTCGCGGCAGAGAGAAAGAACTTTGTCAGAAACGGCGAGTCTTTTTACGTCGCGTGGGGTCGAGCGCGTATAAGCCGCGCCAAGAACGGATGCCGGGCTGACTACTACAGATTTTATGCCGGCGGAGGCTGCTCGTTCCAAAGCATAAGCGTCTTTTGTGCTTGAGACTACGATTTCTATTTTATACGGACATGCTTCACCGCACGAAATCATGCGTTTCTCTTCATCAATCAGAGCCTGTAAATTCGTTCCACCGCCAGAAACAAGAACAGCGGTTTTAATTCTATGTGTTATGTTTTCAGATTCCATGCGGAAATAGTACCAGTCATGCTATTTTTTGTAAACAACGCACAACCTATATCCTCTCCCCCTGATTTACATAAATCCGCTTTTTCTGATATGGTTACTACATGAAAGAGCATATCGTAAAAGAAGGTACTTTTGTTCCCGAATCCGGAATAAATTATCCAGAAAAACCTGATGAATTCATTTATCAGCCTGTTTTCATAAAAGAAAGAAAAACAGTTGATGAAAAGTATCCATTTGAAGACAAATCTTTTGCCGCAAAACTTCGCCACTTTATCATTTACGCAGGAATATTTACTATCGTATTTGCTCTTCATCCTTTCGTATATGGTCTGCGTATAAAGGGAAAAGAGAATATCCGTAAAAACAAAAAACTTTTCAAAAACGGTGCAATCACCGTATGCAACCATGTATACCGCTGGGATTTTCTCGCTGTTCTTCAAGCCGTAAAATTCAGGCAGCTTACTTTTCCAGCCCGATCAGACCTTGCTTTCACAAAAGACGCTTTTGAAGTTCTTGGCGCAGGAGGAATTCCTTTGCCCGAAACTATCTCCGCGACAAAAAAATTCAACGAAGCATTTGATAACGTTCATTCAAAAAAGAAATGGATTCATGTATTTCCAGAGGCATGCCGCTGGGATTTTTATCAGCCCATCCGACCGTTCAAACCAGGCGCATTTGCTTTTGCCTACAAATATCAAATTCCTATCATTCCGATGGTTATAACATATCGGCCAAGAACTGGTTTTTACAAGATTTTCAGGACACACAAAAACGATCCGCTTATAACACTCACAATCGGTGAGCCGATAACACCGGATTTGACATTGCAAAGGAAGCACAGCTCCGCAAAAATGCTGGAGGAAACGCATTCTTGGATGGTAAAGACGGCGGGAATAGAGCAGAACTGCTGGGAAGCAGCGTCTCAGGACTGATTCTGGCTTCCGGTGCTTGTCACTCGCCAAGGACAGAAGAGGCAAAATCATCCCATACAATTACTGGATGACCGGATGAAAAATCAGAAAGCTTCGTTTTGTGCGTCACAATCTGTATAAACATCATTCCAGCTTGTTCCGCACCGGCTCCGTCCGTGTCGCTGCGATCACCTACAACAAGGCAACGCGCCGGATCCGTCCCCAGAGAAGCCGCAATTTCCAAGAACGGCCGGGGACAAGGCTTAAGCGCACCAAATTCTTCTGCAGAAAAAAGATTTTTGCATGCTCCGTCCGCAAAACCAACTGCAGCCATGCGCTCCTTTACAAAAGCATAGTCGGAGAAAACCGCTGTTTTTATACCGGCTTCCGCGAGCCGTGCGAACACAGACGGCGCAGATACACGACATTTGTATTTTTTTCTAAGAACGTCAAGCATATTGGCGGGACCGGCGGACAAACACCAGTCAGAAGCTTTTTCAAGACTCATGCCCGAAAGTTTCGCAACCTCGGCGGCATAAGCCTCCTTAAATTTTTCAGAAGAGCCGAAATCAACACCCTTGAGCTTACGACGGGCATCGCGCTCTGCTTTGATATGGAAAATATCAAACGGTGAATTGAGAATTACATTTATCGGCATGTACTTGTAGTCGTACAAAGTGCCGTCAAAATCGAAAATGACGGCATCGCAATTTTCTATCATTATTTACGAATCAACTCTTTGAACATCGCGTGGCGTTTTTCATCCTGCATAAGAAGGTTCAGCTTGAACTGACCGTCGCGAGAACCCATCTCAATACAAGTTTTCTTATACGTCTCGAAAGATTCCTTCTGTAATATGAAAGTTATAGGATCCTTGACGCGGAATGAAACACGCTTCGCCTCGTACTCGCAGTTTATCTTTTTAAGCTTCTCGTCAACTTTCTTACCGAATGCATCTGCGGCTTCCTGGGTAATAGACATATCCTTGAACTCGAAATAGAAGCAGTATGTCGATTTCTCGATATCAGCGAAGCCAACATAGAACTGCGTCTTAACACCAGTCTCTTTCTCTGTCTCTTCGACTGCTTCCATGAACTGACGTTCATGAAGTTTCTCACCGGTCATTGAAACAATACCGTTTATTTTCTGGATAAATTGGATTGTAGGAATCGTGTTGTATTTTCCTGTTACTTCCACAAGGTCGTTCATATTGTAGCGGTAAAGTCCAGCATAAGTCGTGACGTACACACTGTAACGCTTACCTTGCTCCAGCTCCGTAAGCTGATAAAAACGCCGATTCGGATTATCGAGATCTTCCTGCTTCACGAATTCAAAATAATGCATATGTGGGAAAAGCACGGTATCGTTCGCACCGTTCATTACTAGACCAGCACGACATTCCGAGGCAAAATACCCGAACTCCTGATGCAGCATGCCTTCAGGGAATGAATCCTTGGATTTTTCCATATATATGCGGGTATTTCCGCATTTCCATGTCGTAAGAACCTGCATATTCGGCCAATAATGCTTTGGAAGCAAAGTTCCGTATTTTGCTTTAAGCGCACGAAGCTCGGCCGCTCTCTTTGGATTAGGCTTGAAGCAGGAAGCAAGATTTTTTCGGATATCCGCAGGAATATTGACTTTCTCGTTCAAAGTTCCGTTCTCGATATCTGTAACATAATCATCAAAGAATTCGTTAACGTTGTTCTGCATTTCGATTAATGTAGACGGATTCGCCGTAACAAGAAGGTAAACATCATTCTCGATACCAGTACGCATGAGCGTATAGTAACGTGCTTTGTAATCCGAAATACTGAATACATCCGTTGCTTCACAATAAAGTGGCTTCATGAATTCCGGGCAGTCACGTCTCGTAACACCAGATACAGAACCATAAACAGTTCCATCGGGAGCCTTTCCTTCTATATCCTTACCAACAATAGAAAGACATTTTCCCTCGAAAACCTTTGGACGGTGCATCATGAACGAATAAAGCCAAAGATGGGTCATCTTGCTGTATACGTTGGAATAATACTCGTGTGTAATAGGAATCCACTTAGGCGCATTTGTCGTGCCGCTTGTCGTAGCGTACATCATCGGCTTTCCAGGGAAAAGGATATTCGCCTCACCGTTTTTGTGACGCTCGATAAAAGGACGAAGATCCTCGTAATCCTGCGGTGGTACATTCTTTTGCCAGAGCGCATAAAGCTCATCGTCAGATTTTGCTTCAAGAATCTTCGCAAAGTTATGGGCTTTTCCCCACTCTGAATCTTTTGCGTATTCAAGAATGCTTCGAAGAGTCTTCTCCTGCGCTTTACGGCAGTTTTTAGCAACGTTGTTAAGGGTAAAAAGCCTTATCTTTCCTATCGTTCCAAGAAGGAATTTGATTTTCCAAGAACCTTTGAGTTTCGCCATAGGATTCTCCTATACAAATTACTTCACGAAAACCGCGATAATCTCCGAAAAAGTATTGACAACAACTGCTGCTATCCGTTCCGATGCAGCCTAAGGTGTACAAAAAAATCGCCACTGTTTTTTATACAACGAAGATTTGATGCAACGGGTTTTCGCAATTTCTATAAACCGCATAAACTGCGGCATTTTATCGGAACAGAACCTGCTCCTCTTGTGTTTCTGCTTTACCGTTTGCAGCTTCCTCTACAACACCGATTTTCCACGCTTTCATAGAAGCGCATCTGCCTTTGTCGGCGGCGGAAAAAGCGTTGAAGCGCGCAACGATTTCATCAGCTTTGTCAGCACTAACAGCAAGCATAAAGCCGATACCCATATTGAACGTATTGAACATGCGCGCAGGATCTGCTCCGCGGCGCACGAGCTCGTCAAAAACAGCCGGAATTTCCCAGCTGCCTTTTGTGAAAACGCTTATAAGCGGCTTCTGTCCGTTTGCCGCGCGCTTTTTATTTGCTTCCGGGTACATACGCGGAACATTCTCATAAAAGCCGCCGCCGGTAATGTGAACCATGCCGTGAACAGACTTTCTGAAGTCTTCAAGGACGGCAAGGACAGGGCGGACATAAATACGAGTAGGCTCTAAAAGAACTTCGCCTATTTTTTTGCCAGCGAACGGCTCATCAAAATTAGTGACGAGCTTACGCACGAGCGAAAATCCGTTAGAATGAACACCAGTGGAAGAAAGCCCGATTATAACATCGCCTTCCTGAATATTCTCACCAGTGATAATGTCGCTTTTCTCAGCTATACCTACGCCGAAACCGGCGACATCGTACTTGCCTTCATCGTAAAAACCGGGCATCTCGGCAGTTTCGCCACCGAGCAACGCACAGTTACTGTCAACGCAACCGTCTGCAACGCCTTTTACCAAGTCGGCGGCAATGTCAGCGTCAAGCTTTCCGCAAGCGATATAGTCAAGGAAATAAAGCGGCTTTGCACCTGTGCAAAGGATGTCGTTCACGCTCATCGCAACGCAGTCAATGCCTACCGTGTCGTATTTTCTCATTGAAAACGCTATGTCAAGCTTGGTTCCAACACCGTCTGTGCCAGAAACCATAACAGGCTCTTTCATGCCGCCGGGGACGGCGAACATTCCGGCGAAACTGCCGAGTCCGTTAAGAACACCCGGTATCGCCGTTCTTTTTGCAGATTCTTTATATTTATTGACGGCGCGGTAGCCTTCTTCAACATCAACACCAGACTGTCTGTAATCTATCATTTTAAAACCTCTTTACGTTCATTTCACTTGGAACAGAAACCGGATATTCACCTGTAAAACATCCCTTGCAGTAGCCGTAAGATTCAGGAAGAATATCTTTAAGCGCACTAAACATTCCGTCTATCGAAATAAACGCAAGGCTGTCCGCGCCTATCTCCTTGCAAAGCTCGTCAACATCCATCGAAGAAGAGATAAGCTGGTTCTTGCTCGGAGTGTCTATACCGAAATAACACGGGAATTTTACAGGCGGGCTTGAGATGCGGAAATGAACTTCCTTGGCACCTGCCCGACGCAAAAGAGAGATAAGTCGCTTACTCGTTGTTCCTCGGACAATAGAGTCGTCAATAACAACGATGCGCTTTCCGGCTATATCGCTTTTAAGAGCGTTAAGCTTAACAAAAACGAGTTTCTCACGCTCGCTCTGCGTAGGCGCAATAAACGTGCGTCCGATATATTTGTTTTTTACGATACCCATTGCATACGGAATACCGGAAGCTTTTGCGTATCCCATTGCCGCGCCAAGTCCTGAATCAGGAACGCCGATAACGACATCCGCGTCAACACCAGACTCATGAGCCAGAACAGCTCCCATGCGGAGCCTTGCTTCCTGAACAGGGATGCCGTCTATTATAGAATCCGGCCGCGCAAAATAAACATACTCAAACACGCATGTTCGCTTTGCCGTATGCTCGCCGAACTGGAACGAAAGAACACCGTCATCGTTTATTATGACAATCTCGCCAGGATTAATGTCGCGCACAAGATCCGCACCGATAGCATCAAGAGCACAGCTTTCGCTAGCAAGAACCCAGCCGTTATCCAGTTTGCCCAAACAAAGCGGATGTATTCCATTCGGGTCGCGGGCACCGATAAGGCATTTCTCGGTCATTACGCAGAGAGAGAAAGAGCCTTTTATCATCTGAATCGTGTCGGTCAGCGCACGTTCCAAACCTTTCTTATAGCTTTTAGCAATAAGCTTTACAATTACTTCCGTATCGCTCGTGGAAACGAACGTTGAGCCTGTTTCCTCAAGGAACTCTTTAAGCTGCTCATAGTTTATGAGCTGACCGTTATGTGCGACGGCAATTCCACCGAGCTTGAACCTGTTTACGAACGGCTGGGCATTCTCTATATGTGCTGCAGAAGCCTTCGTGTAAAGAACATGCCCCACAGCTATTTTTCCGCCAAGCTGATCAAGTTTTGGAGCATCGAAGACATCAGCAACAAGCCCCATCTCCTTATATTGCTCTATTTTCTCACCATCGGAAACCGCAATACCCGCGCTTTCCTGTCCACGATGCTGCAACGCATACATTCCGTAGTATGCAAGTTTAGCCGCGTTATATACAGGGATATCGCTGCTCGCTACAAAGCTGTCGCTTACAGTACCAGACTCAGGAGCAGCCTGAACTTTCTTATTAAGATAAATACCGACTATTCCGCACTTATCTTTAAGTTTCTCGTCCTCAAGCTGTTCGTTGCTACATACTGACAAATCTGTCATAAAGTTACTCCCATACCACCGTTGTACTTGGCTTCATCCGCCAGACCGGCCCGGAATTCTACGAGTTTTTTCCTAAGTTCAGGATATTTCAAAGCAAGTATTTCTACTGCGAGATAAGCTGCATTTGCGGCATTATTGATACCGACAGTCGCCACAGGAATCTGGCGAGGCATTTGCACAATGGAAAGAAGAGCGTCCATTCCGCCAAGCCCGTTGGAACTTGCACCTTTCGCATTCACAGAAAGGCATTCAAGCGGCACACCGATAACAGGAAGCACCGTCATTGAAGCGATTACTCCCGGAAGATGAGCCGCAAGTCCTGCGCCGGCAATAATTACCTCTGCGCCATCCGCCTCAACTTTTTTCACAGTTTCGGCAAGAAGCTCACCGGAACGATGCGCGGAAAGAATGTACGCAGAATACTCAACACCAAAATCCGCAAGGACAGACGAAGCTTTTTTCATTGTGTCTGTATCTGATTTTGAACCGAAGAAAATGGCAACCTTCATCGTTTACTCCCAAAGCACGAATAGATTACCGACGGTCATAGGCAACCCGCATCATACATAGATTCTGCGACAGCACGAAAAGAAAATTCGCACTTTACGCATTGCCCTAGAAAGAAGCGAGAAAACGGTTATCATAGTCGGTCGTAAGGGGGACCGGTAGAAACGTCTCACCCCTGCATTGTCTGAGGAGCAACAACACACTCCGTGAAACATATATGAACCGTCGATATGGGACTATAGCACAAGACGAGTACTTTTTCAAGACAGACGGGAAAAATCGGACAATTTGGTCAACACGGCGGCATCCGCCCGCTTATTGCGGTCGGTCGGGTGTTCCGCGGCTTGCTACGCGCGGTCGCTCCGACTATCGGACGTTAGATGCACATCTGCGCACATGGATGTGCGCAAAAACTGACGGGTTTTGGTACAAAACCCGCTAAGTAACTTAGGTACGGATGCCTAAGTTACGTTTTGCTCCATACCCTTGCCGTAATACTATTACCGTGATTGAAAACACTTTGTATTTTTTATATAAATAAAGTATGGCTAGTATTTACGACAGCGCAGATATTTACGACCTTATAGAAAATCAGGAAAGATATGAGATTTATG
>JAIKVO010000191.1 GCA_024685655.1 Treponemataceae bacterium | reverse complement strand
TTCTTTGAATAAAAACCTCGTGGAATATATACAGCCGTCGAGGACGATCCCATTCCAACTTCCTGTGCCTTAAGCACGCCAACAACCTCAAAGCCGAAGCGGACATCGGACGAAATTACGATAACCGTGTTTCCAAGCACGTTACCGTCCGGGAAAAGAGCTGATGCAATATCACTTCCCAAGATTATTTTCTGCATTCCTTTTACATCATCAGAAACCGTAAAATAATCACCGTACTCAAGCTCGTAGTTGTACATCTCCAAATGGCCATACTCTATCGCCGAAATATTCGATGAAACGGAATAATCCCCATAAGCGATCGTGCTGCTAAGGGAGTTCGTATATTTTATCATTTTGATGTTCGGAATAGTGTTCCAAATTTCATCGCGGAACGATTCGTTGAAATGAACGGATGTAGAGCCCCTTCTTCCGCCAAAACCGGAACTTAGCGTTACCATATCAAGTCCGGCCGAACCGAATGAACCGCGCACGTTTTCCGTCGCGCTTTCACCAAGAGTCGCGATTATTATGACGGAGGCAACACCTATAATTACACCAAGAAGAGAAAGAAGCGTCCTTATTTTATTATGCTTGAAATTTTGCAGCGCGTAAAGAAGATCCTCAAACACCGGGACCTCCTGGAATATTGTAGCAGATTCTTGCGACAGGACGCTTGGGTTCTGTGCGGTTGTCGCCCCCTATCTTGCCATCAAAAATGTGGATGCAACGCGGAACGGAAGCACCAATTCCGGGGTCATGCGTAACGATTACGACCGTTGTGCCGAACTGCCTGTTTATCTCTTTGAACAAGTTCAAAACAGACTTACCGGTTGCAGAATCGAGAGCACCTGTCGGCTCGTCGGCAAGAATTATACGAGGATTCGTGACCGTAGCCCTTGCGATTGCGACTCGCTGCTTCTGTCCGCCGGAAAGCTCATGCGGCAAATGTTTAAGGCGCTCAGAAAGCCCAACCTTTTCAAGAGCTTCTTCTGCCAAAGCCCTTCGCTTGCTGCGCGGAATTCCCTGATACCGGAGCGGAAGCATTACGTTTTCCAAAACATTCATGTTCGCCAAAAGAAAATATTGCTGAAAAACAAAGCCAATTGTTTCGTTCCTAAGATACGCAAGCTCTTTTTCGTTCATATCCTTAATGGAACGCCCGTTGATTATCACATCACCGCTCGTGGGGCGGTCAAGGCAACCTATCATGTTCATGCAAGTGGATTTTCCAGAACCGGAAGGCCCCATTATCGAAATACACTCGCCCGCCTTAACTTCAAAAGAAACTCCCCTTAGAGCATGAACTTCTTCGTCGCCAACGGTATAAATCTTACGAACATTGTTAAGCTCTATAACATTGTCACTCATAAGATTAACCCTTAGCGCCCCATTCCGCCCATTCCAAAGCTCATTCCGCCACCAGAAGATCTGCTACCACCGCCCCAGCCTCCGCCAGACGACGTTCCGGCACGAAGCGAACCAGACACGTTGCCAAGTGACTTTAACGTTTCACCGGGTCTTACACCCGAAAGAATATTGACATACTGCGTCCCGTACGCTTCTACTGAAACATTTCTCTGCGTTGTAGTACCATCGGCATTAATCACCTCTACATACGCATTACCGTTGTCATAACCAATAGCCTGCCTTTCAACTATTACAACTGTTACAGAGGCAGCTATCTCAATTTTTCCGGTGAACGAGTAATTAGGAAGAATCTCGTTAGGCGGATTGTCTATCCGGACTTCTGCATTTACGACTGTCGCGCCTCTGTTCGTTACAGTTCCGACAGCAGGATAAGAAACGACATATCCATCTACAGTGCCTTTACTATAAGCTGGGAAAGTGAAATGAACCGTTTGCCCGATACTAAGCTTGGCAACGTCCGTTTCTACAATTTCAACGCTTGCCGTCATATAACTGCGGTCAATCAAAGTTCCAACAGCATCTTTGGCATTAAGGTAATCGCCTGGCGCGACGGAAAGCTTTGCTATTATGCCGTCAAAATATGCGACCACTTTTCTTTCATCAAGTTTAGAAACAAGCATTTCGCGCTGTGTCTGAAGTAATTCAAGCTCACGCTTTGAGCCGGAAATCTTCTTCTGGGCAATATCGTAGTCAAGTTTTGCAAGGTTATACTGTTGCTCCGTTGAATCAAGCTCCATAATAACCTGCCCTTTCTTTACGCGGTCGCCTTCTTTTACATAAACAGCCTGTACCGTTCCGCTTCCAGCTGCCTGCAATGTCTGTGAATTCGCCGCCGCTATGTTACCCGAGATCTCTATGACGTTCTCGTAAGTTTCCTGCCGCACTTTGTACGTCGTCTCCTCCGCACTATTACCGGAAACAAGCTTTCGCGCCACAAAAACACCGGCGGTTCCAAGCGCGATAACCACGACAGAAATTATAACTATCTTTATTATTTTTCCTTTTTTGCTTCTATTCCTGTTTGAGCTTCTATTCGAGCTCAACGCCATAAAACTCTCCTAATTATTTACGAATAAAGATTTTACATCCAAGTTGTATATTAGCTTATCTATTTTCGAAACAGCAACGGCATAATACGCATCTTCATAAGAATTCTGTGCCTGCTGATATTCCGACCGGTTCACAAGCCCCTGCTTATACCACTTCTCAATTTCATCAAAATACTCGCTGTACATTTTAAGTTCTTCAACGTTGCGGTCATATTCCCACAAAATGTTGTCGCGCTTAGAATTATATGTCGCCACATCATCTTCGTATTTTGATTCGGCTTCTCTTTTATTAAACTCTTCCTGCTTTATTGCGTTTGCATTCGAAAGCTCCGTAACAGTATTAAGCTCCTTGTTCGATGGTGACCAAGTAAGCGACATCCGTAAACTTGGCTTTTTTTCGGAGTTTATAGGAATTTCAAGCGATGCCGAAGCCGTAACATCTTTTATTACTGTAGACACACCTGCGCTCAACGTCGTAGAAAACTTCGTGTTGACGTTACTGCCGGAACTTGTAGTAAACGAAACGCCTTCGTTGGAAGACAACGAAAAATCGGAGCTTGTGGAGCGGTTTCTTTCATTCATGTAACTGTTCCAGCTCGCAGATTCTATAGCAGAGTAAGACTCCTTAGGGTAATCAGAAATATTCGCAAGTTTTACATCAGGCAAATCGACAGAAAAATCTTCAGGAACAGAAATTCCACACTTGTTGCAAAAAAGTGTCAGATTAGAATTGTACGAATAAACAGCCTGATCATATTTATGCTGAGCCGATTGCAGTGACATATCGGCCTTTTTGTACTTTAGCGAAGTTTTTTCGTACCCCTGAGCAACAAGAACATCAAGGCTTGACTGCGCCGAAAACAGACTCTGCTCTGCTTCATACACAGAAAGCTTTCCATTATAAAGCGTCTTAAGCTCATTAAGAAAAGCTTTTTCAACGCTAATCTCGCGTGCGCTTACTTTGCGTTCCGCCTCCAGGACAGAACGTTCTGCTTTTTCTCTGGAAATTGCCGCAGTCTCATCTTTTGGATTCACAAAATCAGTAGAAACATCTATAGAAGCACCATTCAGAGAAAACTTGACGCTTGAATCAGTTTGGTTCAACGATATTGGCGAAGATATTTTTACCTTTGTGTTCGATGCTGTCGGGAACGTCAAGCTTAAAGACGGAGATGTCGAAAAATCAAGCCCAGAACCGTCAACCCCAATTGAAGTACTTCCTGTCGAAAGCGTCCAACTCATATCATCATCAAGTAAAAGTTTATGAAGAGAAAGTTCAGACTGTGAAAGCGACAAAGAAAGCTCTTCCAGCTGGATATCAGAATTGCAATATCCGCTCAAAAGCTGTGAGTAGGAAAAAGTTTCCGCCACAACGAACGAAGAAACAAAAAAGAGAAATATTAAAATCAGGACGCATTTAACTATCTTTTTCACAGTACCACTTTATTTGATATCGCTTAAAATAGTCTTAAACGTTAAAAAAAAAGCAAAAAAGCGATGGCGGGGCCGGCGGAAATCCGCCGTCGGGCTTTCCGCACTTCCGCGCTAACCGCGCTCCATTCGTGCGGCAAGGAAGCCGCACGAACTACAGGTGCTACAATCCCTCCCCGTTGGGTCAGGTTGCGAGCGGAATTGTATTATAATGTTCGCTCGCGCGAACACGCAATCCCTCCCCGGAAGGTCGGGTTACTTGACCAAGTTCGTAATCATTGCTGGAACCGCAATAAAATTACCTATCGCGCCACCAATCGACGAAAGGAAAAATACCAGCAGCACGCGCAAAATTCTGTTCTTGTAGATAGTTTTGAGCGACGCCACATCATCGGTGAGCTTTTCCATATCCTCTACTTTCGGCTTGTGAACCCATGCTTGCACAATTCCAGTAAAAAGTCCGACCCCAATAAACGGATTCAACGTCGCAATCGGGGCACCAACAAAACCTGCAATAATTGCAAGCGGATGTCCTGCCGCGAACAGCGTTCCGATCGCAGAAAGCGAACCGTTCCACAAAAGCCAGCGAACGAGCAAATCAAGCGATGACTTTGCGCCCCCAGTGAAAAAACCAGCAACAATAAGCGCAACTATAAGAGCCGGAAGAATCCAGCCAGCAATCTTTGAGCCGATGCCTTTTGGCGGAACTTCGGCAATAGCAGAAACATCGGGTTTTTCGTCACCGGCGGCGAACGCATTCAGGTGTTTCTCAACGCCTGGCAGATGTCCCGCGCCAAGAACTGCTACTATTTTTTTGCCTTTCGAATTCCAAATCGAAGACGCAAGGTACATATCGCGCTCATCAATAAGAACTTCTTTTACCGTCGGAAGATAATTAGCAAGCTCGTCCATCATGGAATCCATTTCGTTGGAGCTTTTAAGGTTTTCTATTTGTTCCGGCGTAATCTCTTCTTTTTCAAAAGCGCTTGAAACAAGCGTAGCAAGAAGTTTGCATTTTCCCCAAAGTGAGTTTCTTGCCCATGCACGGCGCAACGTCACCTGAATGGGGCGGTCAACCATAACAGCCGGAATAGAAAGCTCCTCAGCAACATTAATGGCGGCTCTCATTTCGTCTCCAGGCTTAACTCCGACATCAGCTCCCATCCTTTTTTGATATGATGAAAGCACAAGGTTCGCCATCAGCAAAAATCCGCGTCCTTCCTTAAGAACCTTCACTATATCAAGATTCCGCCATGACTCAGGATTTTTCATGGATTCATAACGCTGATCATCAAGTTCTATCGCCACACAATCAGGCGTTTCGTTTTTTACTGCTTCAACAACTTCATCCACACTTTCTTTAGAGACATGTGCCGTGCCTATAAGAATTATTTCTCTGTCACCAAAATTCAATCGTTTTTCTGTACGTGTCATCTACATTTCCTGATACTTTGCAACTGCCCACTCAGCGAGCCTGTATTCAAAAAAGGAAGGATTTTCCAATTCTGTTACTGCAATATAATACTTTTGGGCGATACTGTCATTACCACGACATTGATAATATGCTGCAAGATAAAAAAGAAGTTTTCCTCGCTTATTCTGATTTGTCTCGCTCTGAATCTTGTTTGCAGCTGTTCCTGGCGCAACATTGTCATAGAAAAGGCGCATCAGCGTATACTCAACAGACGATTTGTCCAAAGTCTTCAGGCAAGTTTTCGATACATAATTCTTGCCGTCTTTAGTCAAACCTTCAAGATAATATGTAACAGCGATTATCATTTGGTATGAATTGTTTGAAGGATAAACTGAAGCAATTTTCTGGAACCAATAGCGGGCATCACTCCATTGCTCAAGTCCCCAATACAAAATACCAAGGGCTTCATACGCATAGTAGTAATTTGGGTTCGTCTTTGCTGCCATAAGATAATCGGCAACAGCCTCTTCCAAACGCTCCTGCTCGTCATAAAGCCCGCCCCTGTACACATAAGAAAGGAAGTAACCGGGCTTAAGCTCTATCGCTTTTGTCCATGCTTCCTCCGCTTGCTGATATTTTCCTAAATTCTTAAGGCAAGTTCCGTAATCAATCCAGTAATCGTAATAGTCTGGAGCATACTGCACGGCTTTTTCGATATAACCTAGTGCATCTCTGTAGTTAAGAGTTTCAATTTTCAGCTTAGAAAGATATGACCACGCAAAAGCATTTTCGGGATCAAGATCCAGCATTTTTTTGAAAGTTTTTTCTGCATCAGTCAACTTGTTAAGGTAATACGAGCTTTGTCCATATCCGGCAAGCGCATCGATATTGTTCGCATCTCCAGAAAGAGCTTTTAAGTAATATGTATTCGCCGTCTTGAAATTCTTTTTCAGCATCTGCTCATCGCCAAGCTCTGTATTCGCATCAGTGTTGAACGGCTCCAGCTCTATAATTTTTTTAAGAATGGTCTGTTTTTTCTTTGTGTTGCCATTGGCTTTTTCTATTACGGCTTGAAGCATAAGGATATCTGTATTTTCCGGCTCCGCTTCCGCAAGCTTTTCTGTAATTTCCGCTGCCTGAGTAAAATTTCCAGAAGAAACATTCAACGCAGCCTGTAAGTAATTAATCGAAAAATCATCGGCATATTCTTCCGGAACATTCTCAAAGAACTGAAGAGAATCTTCTAAGGAGCTGGTCGCAAGCACATCGTGCAAATCTTCAACAAAAGATGTTACAGTAAACACTTCTGGCTCCGGTTCCGGTTCTGGTTCAGGCTGCACTGGCTCTGGCTCCAACACAGGTTCTGGTTCAGGTTCAATATCAGGAACAACAGGCTCCGGTTCTTCAATAATCTCCGGCTCCGGTTCAACTTCCACCGGCTCCGGCTCTTGCTCAGGAACAGGCTCTACTTCCGGGACAACTTGCTCTGGCTCAACTTCTGGAACATGAAAACTAAATATCCCAGTTACAGAATCTTCTATCGAACCGATTCCCTCTGGAACCGGTTCATTGGAATTCGTTGTTTCACATGAAAAAAATAAAACAAGATAAGATATCCCAAGAATACATAAATAGATTTTTTTTAATGCTTTCATCGCTTCTCCATAGCTTTTTTCGGAATAATTGCTGTTTACTATCCGCAGAACACCACTAAAGCAGTTGATTTTGTCAGTATCATTAGCTAAAATTACTGCAAATGAATAAACGTCCGTTAAGAAAGCTAGCAGGACTTGTAGTCCTATATATCTTGATTTTTTTTGTTATTATAGTAATTCAATTCAAGAATGAAACTATAATAAACGAAACTTTTGGTCCGTTCCACATAATATTATCTGAAACGAAAGATGAAGACAATAATCCCGTGTTAAAAAACGAGTTTCAGATAATAGTAGGAGAACTGACGTTTTTTGCAGATTCTCAATATGCTGCTAGAATCATTATCGGAGATAATGAAAAGAATCTTACACTAAACACTTGGCAAAAAAAATCGGATAGCGATTTTGTGCTTTTTTTCGACAACGATGTTTATGTCGAGTTTGAAGCCCCTGAAAACACTGCTATTCCATTAATAATCCATGCATCAGTTCCTTCAATATCTGAAAAAGTTATTATCCCATACAAACTGACTACTACTGCAAATATCGAGATTGTTGACGACTCGTCCCTGTTGCTCACAGGAAGAGAACAGCTTTTCAAGATTAACGCTGCACAAATTGACGGAAGCACTATCGCGCTTACAAAAAACATTCCTTCTTTCTCAATCGCAGAGTACGTTGAAGAAACACAGTTCACTTTTGACTCTATCGTTGAATACGAACAAGCACAAATAGCGGCTTACAATACATCCAAGAGCAGAATCCAAAAAGCAATCATCGAACTGTTCCCCGCAAAGCCAGACGAAACATCTTTATCCGAAAATGCCGTAATTGCATGGACAGCTGAAATGGCAGCTCAGAACAAATACGCAGAAGCCCTTAACAGTCTGGCTTCTTACGCCAGAAGCTCCGGTCGCACTTATCTTTCAACACCTTATTTCAATACACTCTCGGCATCAAATAAAACGCTGTCTTTTAACTTAAATACATTTAACAACGATATTAAAAACAGTCAGGGAAAACGTTCACTAGCATTATTTTCGAACGACAATTTCTTGGAAAAATGTGTAATTGTTCCAAGAGACACTTTGCAAAATCTGCTTACGGCAGCAAAAAGCATAGTCGAAAATCAGCCTGAGACAGTATCTTCCAAAAATGCGGCTTCTCTTATGGCAGTTTACAACAGACTCAAAAAATACAATATAAAAGCAGCAGATATTTTGGAACCGATTTTGGATTCTCTCATCAAGATTATTGAAGCTTGCGTTGATCTTGACGAAAACGACAATCTTGTAGTTCTTAATGGAACAAGTCAGATGGATTTTATGGACAGAATAAAAACAGGCTTCGCAATGATGGAGACAGGTTCATACATAAATAACGATATTGCTCAGGCTGCTGGACGACTTCTTATAAATAGTACGGTGCAATCTGCGGAACAGCTTAATCTTGAAACAGTTGCTGCATTGTATTCAATGTTCGTACCTGAAAATCAGTTCTATCCGCACATTGAGCTGCTTTCTGATGATCGTGACGGAATTGTTTGGGCTTGGACGATAGCTAGCAAAATGTCATACGAAAAAGATGAAAATGGTATTATCGTCATAAAGGCAACGTTCCCACAAAACGAAGTACACCACATGATTATTAGGGGCATAAAGAAATTCAACGCAATCGATATATATGGAATTGCTTACAGAACCGATCCTCGCTTTGAATCTTACAATTCTTCGGGATATGTATACGAGAGTGATACGGAATCATTGCTGCTTAAGTACAGACAGCGTTCCGCAGATGAAGAGATAAAGCTTTATTATAAATAGTACAAATAGTACAAATAGTACAAACTGCACTGTTTCAATGACTTTTTCTAAATAGCTGCTCTCGCCGGATTGCCAGTTCGCGTGAGCGAGCAGTTATAATAGTTTGATATAGCTACCGGCGCAATGCGCCGGATCGCCAGCTCGCGCAGATTTTTTTGCGCAGGATTATTGCGACTCTCGCCATATTTCCGCACCGGATTCGCCCGTTACCGGTACAAGTCCGCGTATTGCTCCATAAACTGCTCCAGTTCCTCCGGGGAATCGGACGTGAGCGCAGCCGCAAAAAACAAAGCTGCAACCGACTCTGTTGTAAGTCTGCCCATTGGCACTGCACCTTCTCGCCACACACGGCGGCTCGTAGAATACTCAGAAAAGTTAATGCAACAATCCTGTTGCGATGTACAATAAAAGTGACAGCCCTTTTTGCGGCCGCGGCTTAAAAGCGGCGAAAGCGAATAATCGCTGCCACGCATACTGCCAGTACCTGTTCCGTAAAGCTCCAGAATAAAATTAGAAACACCTTCGTCTATAAGCGATGCGACATACTCCGCTTTCATGCCGGGATAAACCCTGCAAATGAACATGGAGCCTGCAGCCTCACGCAAAAGCTGCTTCAAAACGAAAGGATCAAGTTCCGTGAACCCGGCAAAATTGAACGCAATCGGGCCGGACGAAGCGAAAAGCGGCTCCGGCAAGTTCCAATTGACAAAGCCGTCCTCATCCGGTCTTACGAACTTAAGGTTGAGCGGAGAAAGAATTTTTCCACCAAACGCGACATAAACACCGTTCTTTTCATTGCAGGCGGTCTTTACGGCAAGAGCCATATTCCGCCCCGCTTCGTCCGAAACATCAGGTGTTTTTGATGACGCAGTAAGCACAACCGGAACGCCCGCGTCTGAGAAAAGCCAGAAAAGCAAAGCAGCCGTGTACGGAAGAGTATCAGTTCCGTGCGTAACGACAATTCCACTAGCCGTTCCAGCCGCAATACGCGTCGCAATCTCGCCAATAAGAACAGCCCAATCATCAGGCTCCATTTCTTCACTGAGCATATGAACAAGCGGCACAATCTGATAGCGGATACCCACGGACGTCTTTGCAAGAACACCTTCCAGCACTTTTTCATCGGTAGCGTCTATGGAGCCGTCGTCGCGGCGGCGACCACACATCGCACCGCCCATAGAAAGCACGTAAACAATGTTTATATCAAGCTCGTCTTTTAAAAGCGTCTTTACAGAAGCCGGGTTTGCCATGCCATTTGTCTTTTTCATGACAAGCCCCGTAAGGAACTCAAGCGGTGCCATGTCGCCGCCGCGGAGCTTCTCCGCCTCCTGCGGATTCTCCGCGACAACCGTCCTTATAAACGGCAAAAGCTCCTTCTTTTCCGAAACCTGATACCAGCTATTTTTCTTTATTATAGATTCCGGTTCACCACCGTTTTCCACAAGCGTCTGCAAAAGCTGCTTCAGAATGCCGCTGTGAATTTTTCCGTCCGCAAAAAGCTTAAGGACGGTTGCCAGCGACGACGGCTCCAAACAGCCGAAGCCGCTTTTAATATCTGCACGGCGCAGAACCCGCAGGATTTCTGACGCCATACAGTGCGCCACTGCAAGCGGATCCGCGCCGGCTGCAACAGTCGCCTCAAAAAAATCGGCACGGCTCTTTTCGTCACAAATAAACTCCGCTCGTAACCTGGAAAGCCCGTATTCAGAGCAAATCCGGCGGCGGCGTGCCTCCGGTAGCTCAACGGCAGCTCCTGCGCTGTATTCCGGCGGAGCAGGAAAAATCGGCACATCAGAACTATGCGAAACAAGAGCCGCCCCTCCCTCGCAAAGCGGCTTTACCGCTGGCTCAAAATGCCGTATAACGCCGGCGCTCCTGCTTTTATAAGACTCAGTGCTGCTGTTTCTTTCGTTCCACAGACGACTCTCGGACGGCACAATTCCGCCAGACATCAGTATTTCTTCTTGCCGTGTCAACTCTGAATTAATCGCTTTGCGCACAAAATTGAACGAGTTCAAGTTCCGCAGTTTCACAAAATAGCTTGGCGTACATGGATATTTCGCTAACGAAACATAAGCATTGCACCGGACTAAACTTTCAACTGCAGAATCGGGGCAAAGCTGTAAATACTGCAAAAGCCGGCGCAGCTCATCAAGAAAAAGATACGCCTCTTCGCCAAGCTCAAAAGCATCGCAAGTCTTGATGCGCACACTCGGCATTCCCACGTTTGAATAATCCATACGCGTAACGCCGTCTGTTCGTGTAAGCCGCCCCGCATCTTCCTCTATACGGATTTCTTCTATCTCCATTTTCTTTTTGCGGCTGTGAAATTCAATATCAAGGCCTCCCTTCTCCGCTATTTTCAAAGAAAGCCCTGTCAGCTGGCAAGAAGACGGTACCTGAAGGTTGCCTGTTATTCGCTCAAAAACGGCATTTTCTTTCCATTCGCTGCCAAGTGCGCGAACAAGCATCGCCACTTTTGCAAGTACTGAATCCTCAATGGAATAACCTGCGGCAGAAGAATCTGGCAAAAACGCCTTTCGGCTCCCTGCCATCAGAATGCGAACTTCAAGATAAACATGAGACTGATACACTTGTGAACACCTTTGCTCGTATTTTTTTACGATTTCAAGATTATCATTCCTGAATTAAAAAAATATATATCACTTTTTCTCAAAATATGATATACTATAAAATGTCGCTCTTTCAATACAGGGATTTTTTACTAAAAAATCAAAAAAAAGCGGCAAAACCGCAGTATAAACGCGGGTATATAAAAAGAATACCAAGGGGCAGCTGTGAATAAGCGCGATTTTCCTAAAATTCATTTCTACGACCAAGATTTTGTGGATATTTATGATAAAACATGGTCCTGGCTTCATGATTTCTGGCTTGACTCAAATTGTAACGAAGCATCTTCCAACGGTTATTTTATTCATCCAGAAAACGAGGAGCTCTTTTTAGACCAGTTTGAATCTATTTTTTCCTCTTTCTTTCTCGTTTATTCAAATAGAAATTACCCTGCCAATCAGAATCTTGACTATTTCTATGCAAGGCAAGAAAAAGACGGTGCTATTCGTTGGAAGTACAACGTAAAGAACGACACCCCGATAATGACGGAAAACAATCTTGAAGGTGTCGGTATGCCGCTTTTTGCTTGGGCAGAGTTCAACCTTTACCACAAATCGGGCAACAAACGCCGCGTAAAAGAAGTCATGCCTGTTCTTCAGAAGTACATGACATGGATTGACGAACATTTCAAGCAGCAGAACGGACTTTACAACGTTCCGCCGGAAGCTTCGACAATGTACAACTCACCAAGGGCGGG
>JAIKVO010000189.1 GCA_024685655.1 Treponemataceae bacterium | reverse complement strand
TTTTTCATTTTGCCCCCATCAATTCAAGGTATGGTTTTGTATAAACTGTGTCACTAACGTTTTGGAAAGAAACATTCTTTATTGTAATTTGTGTTTTTTCATATTGCACTTCGTTACCGATTTTCTTTCCGCGAAGGTTATCCTGAATGAGCATACTGACAGGTATTGAATGTTTTATGCCGTTGCTCTGAACAAGCTGATATGATGGAACTGCTGTTGTGCGCATTTTTCTACCGCTCAAAGAATAATCTTCTTTTTTGCGGACAAGTCCGTCATCTTTTGTAACCCACAATTTCAGCATAGGATAATCAACGCCTTCAACTTTCGCTTTAAGAGTAAACTGGACACAAGCAAGTTTTCCGAGTTTTACTTCGGTTGCTTCCTGTATGGAATAATCGCTGTAATATCTTTGAGGTGCAAAATCTGAATTAGTGGCGTTCGTATTTTGGAATTTATCTTTTGCGCTTGTAAAAGTGAAGCAATTGTCAGCAGGGTCATAGAACCAGATATTATTGTCGTATTGAAGATATCCTTTGCCCTTCTCGTTTGCAGGGCCTGTGACAAGAATTGTCCATTTTCCAGCAGAATCGCGGCGGTACATTATAGCCTCAGTTATAGTTTTGCCCTCACCGGGTTTTTCCTGAACAAGCGTATAATTTCCACTGAAATCTGTACCGTAAAAAGCAGTCGAATCTTGTGCTTTTTTTAGCAAATCTTCATAATTGGCAGCAAAAAGTGATGGGATGCAGAGTGTTAAAATCAGACAATATAATATTTTCTTCATAAATAAAATCCTTATTCAGTGGTGGCAAGAGCTTCGCATGGCGAAATTGCCACAGATTTCCTTATTCTAAAAAAAACGGCAATTAAAGTAGTTACAATTACGGCAGATGATATCATGAGAAAATAAATGATGTTGATTTTAGGATCAAGGACTCCGTTGGAAAGGAAAATGTCAAATGCAGGAATAAAAGATAAATTGATGAATTTTGCAAATAGACAAAGGAATAAGGCAAAAATCAACCCTGCAACGCATCCTGTTACGACAAGAAGAAGCGTTTCGGTAAGAAGCATGCCCATAATTTTTCCGTATCGCATACCTATCGCCTTGTAAATTCCGATTTCGTTTATACGTTTTATTACGATGACACGGAATGTGCTGCTTACTCCGATTATAATTATGATTATTAGAACAACAATTATAAAGCTGGAGATAAGCTTCATAGCATCAATCAGAATTTGAACATCATTAAGGTTCGCGCTTAGTGGAAGAAGCGCATAGTTCGGGAAGCCCATGTCGCTTCTGTGATCATAGAAAAGCTGCTTGTTTTTTACTTGCTCATACATTGGGTATTTTTCTTCAAGAATAGTCTGATATGTCGGAGTCAGTGCTTCTGAATCATATTCAGGCGGCAATGTTATGCATATTCGGTTTATGCAGTTCTCCGGGTATTTGTATGCGTTACGGAGACAATCTATATCCATGTATGATGTGTACATGCCGAAAAGCGATGAATCGGCGAAAATCCCTTTCACTACAAGCTCTACGGTATTCACACCCTGTCTTTTTGTTTGAACCATGAACGTAATTGAATCACCGGTTTGTACTTCAAGCATATCTGCGATTGCGGCGGAAAGAAGAATTCCGTTCGAGCCTGCCATTTCATCAATCGAGCCCGATCTGAAATTCAGGGAGCTGAACAAATCTTTTTCAATTGTAAAATCAACTCCTTTTACGACCCTTTGGCGTACACCTGTACCTTCAAAATAAAGTGAACAATATCCTTCGTTATAATCAAAGCGAGGTGCGATAATTGTGTCCTTTGGAAAAATGGGTCGCAAATCTTCTATATAATTTTCGTAGTCAAAAAGCTCATAACCATATGTGCCGCCCAAAAACTGGTAGTCACCGCCGTAATAAATACGAGCCTTGTTTTTCAACGAGTCAAGCATTCCGTTTATGAGGAATATTGAAAATACGGATATTCCGATTCCAAAAAGACATACGAGAAAAATCGATACGTATTGTTTTTTGCGATATATTATGGAGCGTAGTCCCATTTTTAATGCATCATTCATTTTGCACCTGCCATAGCTTTTACAGGATATATTCTAATAGCCGTAATGACCGGATACAACCAGCCGACAAGCCCAAGTACAATTGCCAGAATAAAAAGTGAGAACAAATTGCTTTTTGTTATAGTTAGGGTTAATGCATCTGCACCGAAAAGTTGTATGAGAAAACTGTTCGTAAATTTTATATGCGCCTTATTTATGAGGTTTGATGCAAAATATCCTGCGGCAGTTCCCAGAATACCACTTGTAATTGTCATCGTAAAAGTTTCAATCATATATTGCAGTGAAATAAACCGTTTTTTAGCTCCGATTGCGCGTAAAGTACCAATTTCGCGAGTCTGATCAAGTATGTTGATTATTAGTGTGTTATTTATAATGATAAATCCTGCGGCTAAGATTATTATAATGCCGACGTTGAAAATAACTCGCATCCAGTATAAATATAATGATGTGCTTCCTGCCGCGTGGCGCCAGTCTGCAGCCTCGGCTGGCCACCCATTTTTTTTGAAGATTCTGTTGAGTCGTGCTATTACAGAATTTGCATTTGCAGAACTTTTCAGTTTAACAACTAAAAAGTTCCAGGAAAGGTTTTCTCCCGGCATTATTTGATTGTCAAAAACAGATTCAGAATCAACTGTTAGTGCTGAAGAATCTTCATCGGATATATCAATGTCTTCCCAAATTGCATCAACATCGGCAGAATCCTCAAAAAGCGAATCGATGTCGAAATCAGCATCCAGAAGATTAGTTTTGTCTTCAGCGATTTCTATGTCCGCATAATCCAAGCCGCTGTTAATATCCATTACGGCACGTACAACATCCGGATCTGCAATGACGAACCGTTCAAAAATATCATTCTTTATATCGTAATCAACAATTGCTGTTAAAGTTGCTGCACGGATACGGAAAGATGTTCCCTCTGCAACTGCAAATTGTAATTTATCGCCTATTTTAAGTTTCATCGAATCAGCCAAAGTTGAGCAAATCATTACACCTTTCTCGCCCGGAAGATATGGAGCGCCTTCGATTATATGGAGAGAGGACATAGTATTTAGATATTCATCTGCATCAACGCCAAAAATAAAGACAGCACGGGAACCGCCTCCACCACTTTTTGAAAGAGCCCCGGCACCAGTTACTTGGCTGACACACCCGTCGAATTCTGGCAGTGATTCGACAGTCTTTTTTATTTCTGGATAAGGAATAATCTTTTCTATGCGGGTCATGCTGCCTGTTACGGGCGTATCATCACCAAAAAGACTTACCTGTGTCGTGGTTTTGTAACGGATTATCAAATCGCCTGTAAAACTGGATACATAACAGTTTTGAATTCCTTGTTCGGTGCTGTCAAAAACGGCATTTGCGACACAAAACAAAGTAACTGAAAGAGTTATAAACAAAATAATAGCATAAGAACTCTTACGAGAGATGACGTTTTTAAGGGCAAGCTTAAAAAGCATATTTTATATTCCTACCTTAGTAATTTGGTGAAACAAATGATTCATTATGCGCAGCGTGTCAGCGTGAAAGAAACGGTATCATTACAGGAGGCTTCGAACCTGGTTTTAACCAATGTGACGCATACTTTGCGTTAAGGGCGGCTTTTTGTGCCCCCGGCTGTGTTATGTATTGGAAAAGCCAGTCAGCGGACTCTTGAAATGCATTTGTCTCATTTTTTACAAGAACAATACCCATCGGTTTCCCTGCATAAAGTAGTGCTGTTTTTTTTGCAAGGGCACAAAAAGCCGCTGCCCCAGATGATGCAAGAATACCTTTTTCTTTGTTCGGATCATCATTATAGAAGAAAATCAGATTTCCTTCACCATATTTTTCGAATCGTGCCATAATTTCGGATACTATATAAAAATATCCTAAAATCATGTTATCCGTGCCTTTTGAGATTGTCTCTACAGAAAGCTTGGAATAATAGTCTTCGTATGAATCAACATCGAACGGTAAAATAACGGAACCTATTTTCTCAAATGTATTTTCTGTTTGGAGCACTAAAGAACGGGCAGAAATAGGGGAAGCCGGATTCCAAGAAAAAGCGGAACCTTTTGAATGCGAACTGTCAGCAGAAAGAACTTTGTATTCTGTTCTTTCTGCTGCTTCGGAAAGGTATGTATTTATTGGGGAAAATCCACCAGCAATAAGGACTGTATTATTCATCAATTTATTATAACATTCTGTCTGTTGTTTCTCAATATGTTTACCACTATGATATTGTTTGCACGATAATTCAGCCCGTATGAATAAAAATGTTATAACTGATTGATATCAGGCGATTAAGCTTCGGAGACAGCCTGTTTTGCCCACTTGTCGTTGCCGGGGTAGGGACAGTAACTTTCTTTTGGTTTCGCCCGAAGCACAACATAGCATCCGCACCACGAGCAAAGGATGTCTTGCCTGAGGGCGTCACAAGCTGCGCAAATTTTTAGCCGTCTCGTGTATTCTGCCGGGGCTGCCGCCGTTTTTTCGGACAACGACAATTCCGCAGCGATTTGTGCAATATATTCCGGTGTAATTGTTGCAGCCAGCCTTTCACGCTCACAACGCGGACAAGGCTGGCTTGCCTCTTCAGGTATCGCTTTATCAGGCATGGACTGTTACAGAAAGAACAGATGCAACAGGAAGATTAACTTCCAATGTGTTTTTGCCTGTAATCTTTACAGTTATGTCTTTTGCAACAACTTCATCTGGTTTATCGAAAGAATTGAACGAATTCATCTTCTCGCCTGCAAGTATCTTTCCTTCTGCTTTTTGAATAGTGGTCGGCAAGTTGTCGAGTGCAATTTCGAGAGTCTTTTCATTCTTCAAATCTGGGTTACATACTGTAATTGTGTAATCCTGTGTACCTTCCACGACAGAGGCAGATACGCTTAAACCTGGAACTCTGTAGTTTTCTATGCCTGTTGAAGATGATGCGAATGTCGTTTCAAGCAGCTTTGCATCCTGATGGGCCTTGTACATATCAAGCACATGCCATGTCGGGGTAAGAACCATCTTGTCGCCTTCTGTAAGAACAGGTGACATAAGTACGTTTACTGCCTGAGCCAGGTTTGCGCCGTGTACGCGGTCACTGTGGTTGTTGAAGATATTTAGCACGATACCCGCAACGAGAGCGTCACGCATTGTGTTCTGCTGGTACAGGAAGCCTGGGTTCGTGTCTGGCTCAACATTGTGCCAGGTTCCCCATTCATCTACAATAAGGCCGATACGTTTCTCCGGGTCATATTTTGTCATGACTTCGTCATGTCGTCTTACAAGCTCGTCCATGCTGAACGCATTTTTAAGCGTGCTGTACCAAGCTTTCTCATCGAATACAGTCGCAGCGCCTTTGTGATCCCAGTCATATTCGAATGTGTAGTTGTGAACGCTCAGTCCGTCCATGAAACGGGCATCTTCGCGCATAAGAACTTCTGTCCAGTTGTAATCGTTCGAATTTGCGCCGCCTGCAATCTTATAGATTTTGTCTTTTCCGTATTGGCGTACATAGGTTTGATATCTGCGGTACTGGTCTGCATAGAATTCAGCGCGCATATTGCCGCCACAGCCCCAGTTCTCATTTCCGACACCGAACATCGGAAGTTTCCATGCGTCTTTGTGACCGTTTTCTGTGCGGAGCTTGGACATGGGAGATTCGCCTTCAAATGTGATGTACTCAACCCATTCTGACATTTCTTGAACGCTTCCGCTGCCTACGTTTCCGCAGATATACGGTTTGCATTCCAGAATTTCGCAAAGTCTCATAAACTCATGCGTACCAAAACTGTTGTCTTCTACAACTCCACCCCAATGCGTGTTTATCATACGTTTACGCTGAGACTGTGGACCGATTCCGTCTTTCCAGTGGTATTCATCGGCGAAACATCCACCTGGCCAACGAAGATTAGGGATACGGATTTTTTTGAATGCTTCTACGACATCTTTCCTGTATCCTTCAATATTCTCTATAGGAGAATCTTTTCCGACCCAAAATCCGCCATAAATACAGCGACCAAGATGTTCCGCGAAATGTCCATAGATATCTCTGCGGATTGTTGACGGTGAATTGCCTGCATTGACTTTAATCGATTCAGACATGAAATACCTCTCTTTAATAGTGTAATTTAGTTGCAAAAGTCTGGCACTGTTTGAAACTCATTTACTCTAGTAAATCATTTCCTTTTGCAATTGGCAATAGATTTTTTTCTGTGGTAGACTATTTCTATGTTTTTGTTGGTTCTCGCTTTTGCCGGAATTTTTACAGTTTTTTTCTCATCTGCGTATTTTTTATATAGAAGCTATTTCGTGCGAGAAAGTTCATTTTTTTCGTATTCGGAGAAAATATCAGGTTTCTGCGAAATTTCACCGGAGGATTTGTCAGGTATTGCCGGATGTGATGTAAGACAGAAAGAGCTCACCATAAAAGGTAGTGGTGGAGTTACGCTTAAAGGTGATTTGTTTGCGAGGTGTGCGGAAAGTTCTGACAATTCATGCGTTTACATCAATGTGGGCGGTTGTACCGAAGCTGCCAAAAGTGGTTTCGCCGAATCCGTTAAAAGCAAAAAGCTTGTAGTGATTGTTCCAGGATATGGTGACAGCGTAAAAACAGTGTATACACCAGCTGCAGAATATATAAAGCGTGGATTCGATGTTCTTATTGTTTATCCGCGCGGAGTAGGCAAAAGCGGAGGAAAATATTGCGGGCTTTCCTGCGTTGATGCAAAAGATCTTGTTCATTGGCTAAAAGATATTTCAAAACTGTTCGATAAGGCACAGGTTGATGATGAAGCGCAATCCAAAACAGAAATCATTTTGCATGGTTTTTCGTTCGGAGCGTCTGCGGTTATTCAATGTGTTTCATCGCGCACATTCTACAAGGCAAAATTGAACGAATACGTTTTGAAGGCAATTGCGGACAGTGCGTTTACATCGATGCGTGATGTTTTTTCCGATTATTACAATCATTTTACGCAAAAAAGCCGTTTCCAGCGATTTTTCTTTATGCGGATTTTGAATTATATGTCGCTAGTCAGTTTTTTGGCTGGAAAGAGTTTTTTTTGTAACATTTCCCCTATGAAAATCTTAAAAAGGCGTGAACGTTTATTTGCGAAAAGGGAAAAAAACAAAATCGACAACCCTGATACAGCTTCAAAATCTGTTTTTAAGCGTTCACGGCGAAGTTCGCTCAAAAACACTCGCTTCTCATTTGTTACGAAATTCAGGCGGCATCGTGGTGCTGCTTGCTGCTCGGAGCAGACTGCTTGCGGCTCCGAAGATATTAAATCTTCTGTAATAATTCAAGGTATCCCTATTCTTTTTGTACACGGAAAAAAGGATACTATTTGTCGATTTGAAATGGCGGAAAAACTGTTTGCCATTTCAGGTGCGGCTGAAAAAGGGAACAGTATTGTTCTTTTTGATGAAGCAGCTCATGGAGGTTCCTTCTATATAAATGCAGGAAAATATATGGAAGCTGTTCTTTCGTTTTAAAAATAAAAAAGACCGCCAAAGGAGGAGAAAAGCGGTCTTTTCTGTGCGTTGCTGCTATGCTGAAAATATAGCGAGATGTGAAAAAAAAGTCAATGCGTTTTTTCGCATTTGTTGACATTTTTCGCATTTTCCTTCTTTTTATTCTCTTTTTGCTACTTTTGATTTCATCTAAGGGAAGTTTTTGGTATAATTTTACAACGAATGATAATTTTTTGCGTATATCTGAAAGTCAACGAATCGCATTGCGCCGCAAGAATTCCTGTGGTAGAATAAATAATTGAGTTAAGTCGAGTTTTGGTACGGCTTAAAATCTAATGGACAAGATGGTGAAAATATGAAAATCGGAATAATCGGTGCGATGGATGTTGAGGTTGAGGAAATCATCAACAATATGACGGAAAAGAAAACAGAAGATGTCGGGCATTTGCATTTTGTGGAAGGATTTATTGGTAAAACGCCTGTTGTTATTGCAAAGAGCGGTGTAGGCAAAGTGAGTGCTGGAATCTGCACGCAGACTCTTATCCTGAAATATAATGTATCGTGTGTGATTAATACTGGTATTGCAGGAGGTATAGCATCCGAGCTTTCTATTATGGACACAGTTATTTCAACCGATGCGATGTATCATGATTTTGATGCTACTGAATTCGGGTACAAACGGAATGAAGTTCCGGGACTTGGAACAATTTCGTTCCCGGCTGATGAAAAGCTTATTGAACTTGCCGAGCGTTCTTATGAAGAAGGTGTGAAGAGTGGCAAACTTCATAGAAAAGTCGTGAAGGGAAGAATTGCTACAGGTGATATTTTTGTGAACAGCAGTATTAAAAAAAGCGCACTGAAAGCAATGTGTGACCCGGCTTGTGTTGAGATGGAAGGTGCGGCAATCGCCCAGGTCTGCTATTTGAATAAAGTTCCATATGTAATTCTTAGGAGCATTTCTGATTTGGCGGAAAATACGACAGAAGTTTATATGGAGAAAGAAGCTGCTTTAGAAAATGCATATATCGTTATGAATATGATAAAACTGATGTAACGATAAAACCGTACTGCAGGTTACCGATTCAAATCCAGTTAAATGGTGTTAGTTTGAGGCGGTAACTTGCGGTAAAGCTGCCTTTATAATATTGAACACTTTGTCTGGAATTTCATTTTGCTGTGTACGGGTAAGACCTGCTGTTTTTACAGGCGGATGAAACGTGATATTCACAGTTCCAGGCATTGGTTTTTTATTTTCTTCATATAAGTGATATGAGCCGTCAATTGTAACAGGAACAATTGGAGATTCTGATCTGAATGCCAATTTGAAACTTCCGGGGTGAAACTCTTTTATTTCGTTGCTACGGCTTCTGTGACCTTCAGGGAAAATAACGAGTGAATATCCTTTTTTTATAGTATCAACGGCTTTATTCATTGCTTCTACGGACTGGTGTGGACTTTTTCGCTTAAGAAAAACGCACTGCATAAGTTTCATCCAGCCGGAAAGCAGCGGAATGCGAAGAATTTCGTATTTGGCGATAAAACCCATTACTCTGCCAGAACTTGATATTATCAAAGGAATATCGAGATAGCCCTGATGGTTGGCTACAAAAACAACGTTACCTTCATTTGGGATATTTTCAATGCCTTTTACGTTGACAACTGTTTTTTTGCTTCCTACAAGGTCAATTACGTAAGTAGCCCAGCCCGGAACATATTTTTGCACTATTGCATCTCGGTCTGAAAGCTTTCCTTGTTTTTCCAGACGAAAGCACTGTCTTTTTATTTTTTGATGTTTAATCAGGTATATTGCAATTTTTAAAGCTGCGCAGCCAAACGTCATGTTCTGTTTCCTCTTTAACGGCATTATATCAGTGAATTCGCCATGTCGCAAGGAGCATCGGGGGAAACTTGCCAGCTGCGCCAGAATCTTAAACGAATAAAAATTTATCTGTTGTTTTTTTTGCCAATAGTGGGTATACTGATTAGTACAAAATTTATAGATAGACTTGGGGGTCTACATGGCTAGTGTTACGAATGCAGGGTTCTCAAAAGAACTTGAAGCATTTATCGACGAATGGAAGAATAAGCCAGGCAATCTTATTATGATCCTTCATAAGGTTCA
>JAIKVO010000158.1 GCA_024685655.1 Treponemataceae bacterium | reverse complement strand
GATGGCTGTCGTGTCATTTTAAGTGAGTTTAATGGAGGAAAAGATGAAATTGAATATGAAATCAAAGATGAAATCGAATATAGTCATAAAAATCAGGATAATCGGAGTTTGCCTGCTTTGGATGTCATCAGTTTTAAGCCTGAATGCGTGCAGCTTTTTTTATGGAGAGCAGCCAGGAAGCTCGTACAACGAAATGTTCGATTCTATGTGGAACGATTATAATGAAACATACGCGCTTTTTGAAGTTCGAGGGATAGATTGGGTGGCGCAGTACAATATTTATAAGCCTAGAATCTCTGAATCTATGACGGACAAGGAGTTTTTTGATGAATGCGCGTCGATGCTCTACACGTTAAGCGATTCCCACGTTTACATCAAAACTCCGTTCGGAAGCATGAATTCTGGTGAAGATAGAGCTCAGCCGGATGCATTTTCGCTTAATGAAGTGTGTTCCCAGTATATCAGTTCCCCAACAAAATGCGGAAACGGTATCATCACTTATGGAACGCTAAGGACGGACAGTACTGTCGGCTATATTCATATAGCATCGTTTTCAAGCGGGCAGACGGGAATAAACCAGAAGCAGGATTGGGCTTCGGACATCGATATCGCTCTTGAAGAACTTAAAGATACAAAATGCATTATCCTTGATGTGCGGGGAAACAGAGGCGGGCTTACGGGAAATGTCTCTAGAATTTCTGGCAGATTTTGCGCGCAGAATAAAGTGTATGCGATATCTCACACAAAAAACGGCAAGGGACAAAATGATTTTGATGATGGCATTGAGCTTGAAATAAAAAAGAACGGAAGCTGGCAGTACACAAAGCCTGTTCTTCTTTTGACAAATGCACAGACGATGAGCGCCGGCGAGGAGTTTTCTATGGCGATGACGACACAGCCGCATGTAACGCAAATAGGAAACCATACATGCGGAGTTTTTTCGCTTGCCATGGAGCGGTGTCTTTGTAATGGCTGGCGCTATTCTGTTTCGGTTCAAAAAGTTACTGCCCCGGATGGAAATACACCAGAGGGCAGGGGCATCGTACCGTCGCAGGAAAACCTGATTCTCAACACCACTGCCCAGGATGACAGGCAGATGCAGCGTGCGCTGGCAATTGCACAGGGAATTTAGGGTATAATTTAGCAGAGCTCGCAGGTTCATGCGAAGGTTGAAGGAAATGATTATGGGAAAACTTAACCGGGTGCTGAAAAAAATCGCGATTGCATCGATATCATTGCTCGTGCTTTGTCTGATGGCCGTGCTTGTAGCGTTTGGAATCCTGAAAATCAGGACTATATGCATCAGCACGGATTTCAGCAGCGTCTATGAAAACGAGAAGTATCGTTCCCCTGTTTCAATTTCTGGAATCGGCATGGTAAAACAGGAGATTTCCTGCGGGTATGCGGTCATAGAGATGTTCGCAAAGTGGAATGGGAATACGGATATAACTGAAAAATCTCTGTTCGGAGAATACGGAAAAATCGTCACATCGACAGGAAAAGCCTTTGAAAAAGAGATGAACCGGCAGTTTCCAGAATACACGACGACAATGCAAAAGTATTTGAAAAACGAAGAGCTAATAGATCTTGTTTATGAAAGTTTGGTGGCTGGTTTCCCTGTTCCGTTTGAGTGGGCGGCATTGCTTGGTGATGAGTGGACATTGCATTATTCGCTCATAACAGGACTTGATGTTCCGAATGATCTTGTAACGATAGTGAATCCGTATGGGTATATCGAGAAGATTGGTTTGCAGGAGTTTCTAAACCGGACGAGTTTTGAAGCTTATAAAAAAATGCCGCTATTCCTTGAGCTGGGGTTTGCTTTCGGGATATTCGAGAAAAATACGGTATTCATTGTAAAGTAATAAATTGAGAAAAGTCGGCGTTGCGTTTCGGGGTGGATTCGGGCGTTTCCCTTGGGGCGCGGTAGATTGTAATTGCAAGTGCAACACTTAAAATAAATAAAAAAACTTCATAGAATGTTTTAAACCCAAAAACTACAACATTAAAGGGAAAAACAAACTATGAAGTCATACAGTCATTTTACAAAAATGGACATTTGTTGTCTATTCTATTTGTTGCAGCTTGGAACAAGCCAGGCTCAGATAGCACGAACCTTAAA
>JAIKVO010000052.1 GCA_024685655.1 Treponemataceae bacterium | reverse complement strand
GGTTCGTCTTCGGCGGCGAGAAGTCCGCCAGTCGCGGCTTCGTGTGTGTCGGTCGCGTTTGTCGCGCGATCCGTGCCGAACGTAGAGTTTCCGCCAGTCGCGTGGTCGCCCATGTCTGACGTGCGATCCGCGCCAAAAATGCGACTGTTTGTAAGGTTCTCGCTGGTCGCGGCAGTCGCGCCACCTGTACTGTCTGCCTCTGTGTGCGGCTCGTGGCTCCCTGCGGTACTCGCACCTCTCGTCTTCATATACTCGTCCACGGCGGTGTACCGCTTGTTGATGTGGACTTTTGCGCCACCGTCGGCAAGCAGTTTTGCCGACGCCTCGCCAGCTTCCGTAACTTGCGCGACCGGCACCGAAAGCAGCTCCGCCACTTCCTCCGGGAACTCGCGGCACTTCATCTCAAAAGTTTCAAGCGTCCGGTACTTGCTTATTATCAGCTTAGCACGCTTTTTCCCAATGTGAGGCAGGCTCTCGAAACGGCTGACAACGTTCGCTTTGGTGCGCAATGCCTGATTCCGGCTCGTCGCAAAGCGGTGTGTTTCATCGCGGACGCGCTGCAAAAGCCGCAATGCATCGCTTCTCTTCGGAAGGCAGATAGGCGTGCTGCTTCCCGGCAAATAAAGCTCTTCATCCTCTTTCGCAAGACCCACAATCGGAATATCAAGATTCAGTTCGTCAAGCACGCCCTGCACCGCGTTCACTTGACCAATGCCGCCGTCAATCATGATTAAATCAGGCATTTCGCTGCCTTCGCGGAGCAGCCGAGAGTATCTTCTGGATGAAGCTTCCCGCATTGAGGCAAAGTCGTCTATCTTTCCGTCCGTAGTTTTTAGGCGGAAAAAGCGGTAGTTCTTTTTATCGGGATTACCGTTGTAAAAGCTTATAAGACTTGCGACAGGCAGTTTTCCACCGATATGCGCAATATCAAATCCTTCTATGCGAACTGGTAGCGACGGCAATGAAAGAATTTCCTGAAGCTCCTGCATCGCCGGAATGTCACCACGCTCGCGTACTCGTCGTATAATATCTTCTTTGGCATTCTGGACAGCCATTTCGAACGCCGCTTTGTGCTTTGCCGGAAAAGCCGCGCTTTTTGCGGAAGTACCGTTCGCCGGAACAACTTTTATGGACGGTCGGACTTTCAGCTGTTCCTTGAACCATCGGCGAATCAGAGTTGTATCGGTTTTTGGCGGCACGAAAATAAAAGCCGGGCAGTTTTCTTTTTCGGTGTAGTATGCGGGGAAAAATTCCGTCATCACCTCATCATCTTCTTTAAGGCTGAACGTCCTGTAAATATCGCGCGATTCAAGCTTGCCGTTCCTCATCCGCAGAACCGCAAAACTGATAAGGCTTCCCTCGGTCGCATAGCCGATGTAGTCGCGTGAATCCGGATCAAAATCGGAAACAGTATTTTTCATGTGAAGAATCTTTACAGCATTAATTCCGTCACGAATCCGCGCGGCTTTCTCGAATTGAAGAAGCTTCGCGGCTTCTTTCATCTCATCTTCAAGTTTTTTAAGGTTTTCAGCCGGATTTTCTTCAAGTAAGCGCCTTATTTCATCGATAAGTTCCATATAGGACTCCGAAGAAATTTTTCCGCAGCAAGGCGCGGAGCATTGTCCCATGTGGTAGTAAAGACACGGTGTTTCTTTTTTTACGAATTTTTTGCACCGCCGCAGTTTGTATTTTATGCTGATGTTCTCCAAAAACGTTTCGAGCGCGGAAACGTCGGGGAACGGACCGTAATAGGCGGAGCCGTCTTTTACCATCGACCTTGTTTTGAAAAGCCGTGGAAATTTTTCATTCGTAATGCGGAGCATCGGGTACGATTTTCCGTCTTTCAGCTCTATGTTGAAGTGCGGAGAATACTTTTTTATCAGGTTGTTTTCCAGAATCAGAGCTTCGTACTCGTTCTGGGTAACGATATATTCAATTGAATGTGCGCGGGAGATAAGAATACGAGTTTTTATGTCTTTCCGCCCGGAAAAGTAGGATGAAAGCCTGTTCTTCAGGTTTTTTGCCTTGCCTACATAGAGAACGGTGCCGTCTTCATTTCGCCAGAGGTAAACTCCGCTCGATTGAGGCGCTTTGAGTGCTGTTTCGTGTAGCTGTCCGCGGACTGATTTATCTGTATTCATACGCAATTATGGTTAGAAAACAAATATATTTTTTTTCAGCTTTTTGTCTACTGTTCTCATGCTTAATTCAGCCGTTATTTGGTGAGCAGACGCTCGTACTTGGCGGAAAACAGGGATGGAAAGGTGTTTCATATACACAGAACGTAACGCTCGGCACTGGAAGATACGGTTATGACAGCTATATGCTTTCGGAGCAGACAATAAATCCTGATGATTCCACTGATTTACTGCTTACTTTTGAAAACGGTGCGGTCGTTGATGATACAGGCAACTACACTGTCGATTCTGCTGAAGTTTTTGTGGGTGACAATTCTGCTCGTGGTGAAAAAGCTGCGCTTTCAAGAGGGGAAACTACCGGAATCCATTTGACAGGAAATCCGAATTCACTTTTCGGACGGCAGGGGCTTACAGATTCTTTCTCAATTGAATTCTGGCTTTGTCCGCTTTCATCTGGCAACGGTGAGATAATATTCTCATGGCGTTCATCCCGAAACTTGGAAAGTTACTCTCTTTATCAAAGCATCACTGCATCTGTATATGGAAGCCGAATGCGCTGGAACTTCACGAATGTCTTCGACACAATGACGGAAGAAAATTCTGTTTACACACTGATGGGAGCATCTATCCTGATTCCGGGAAAATGGTCGCACCATGAGCTTACATTCGATGATGATACTGGCATGGTTGAATACAAAATGAACGGTGTCACCGAGGATATTCTTTTTATAACTAACACAGGTTATGAACGCGGAACTATTTACGAGGCACATTTAGGTGTTCCGGCTTCTATTGAAATTTGTCCGTCTTACACAGGCTGGGTTGATAATTTCTGTATCCGCCGGAACAGCGACAACAATGAAAATGTGGCTTTTCTTTATCCTGATGAAGGCGGCAGATTTGAGACAGATTTGTTTACGCTCGGCAAGAACGGAGCTGAAGTACTTTCTGTTGACGCTCTCGCGACTGTTCCTGCGCAAACCTGGATAGAGTATTACGTACGGTCGTCTGAATCTCCGTTCGACTGGACAGAAACTCAGCCTGAATGGAAAACTTTTACGCCAGGCGATACTCTCAACGCTGTGGATGGCGTTTGGTTCCAGCTTGCCGCAGATTTGTATCCGGACGGAGCGTGTTCGGTTACTCCTTCTATCTCTGAATTCACGGTGACATACAAGGAGCATGAGCCGCCTGTAATCCCATATGATCTGAAGGCTGTAGCTGGCGATGGATATGTGGACCTTTCATGGGCAGGAACTGCTAGTAACAAAACGAGCAATACCGGTGGTTATATGCTTTATTATGGAAAACGTCCCGGTGAATATTTGGGGAACGAAGCGACGGAGGGAAGCTCTCCTATATATGTGGGAAAAGATAACAGCATCAGGATTACCGGACTTGAGAATGGAAAAATATACTATTTTGCAGTGGCAGGAGTTTCTGCCTCTTCGCCGGAAATAATAGGTCAGCTGTCACCTGAAGTGTATGCTAGACCTCTCCGGCGGCAATTGCAAAAAAAGTGAGTGGATTATGGGCAATGATAAGAACGATTTTACTCTGAATAGGGCGGATTCCGCTCTTCTAGCCAGGGATTTTTCCCTGGCTGCTCGTCTTTACAGGACAGTTCTTGCAAACGATCCTACAAATAAGGATTTGTATCTGAAACTCGGCTCGACTTACGTAAAGGCTGGTCAGGACGAAAAAGCAGAAAGCGCGTATCTTGGCGTGCTTCGGCTCGACTCTTCCAATTATGAGGCTTTGAACAGTCTTGGAGGCGTTTTCAGACGACTTGGCAAATATCAGGATTCTATAAAAGTACTGGAACGTGCGCTAAAAATTCATGACAGCAGCGAAGTTAAATATAATATGGGTTTCACGTACAAACTCATGGAAGAATACGATGCTGCTGCGGAATGCTTTACATCTGTGATCGAGACGAATCCGAACGATGTGCTTGCGTACAATCATCTTGGTGCGATACAAGCAAAGCGTGGTGATCACAAAAAAGCGCTCCAAACATATTGGAAAGGACTTCAGGTTGACCAGAACCATCCCGTGCTTCACTATAATTCTGCGTTGAGTTTCATAGCGCAGGGAAAATATAAGGAAGCCCGTGAATCGTTCGAGAATGCGTTAAGGGCAAAGCCGGGCTGGCCGGATGCTATGAACGGTCTTGCGGATCTATATATGCACGAACAGGATTATACTGGGGCGCAGGAACTTATTTCCCAGGGGTTGAAAATAAATCCGGAGAATATAAATCTTGAAGTTACGCAGGGAAGGCTCCATGTAAGACGCGGAAATTATGTCGAGGCAGAATCTATTTTCCGTTCTGTGCTCGAAAAACGTCCTAATGATTATTCGGTGATGGGACGGCTTGAACGTGTTTATGAAAAACAGAATATGTTTGAAGAGGCTTACGGATTACTTGACCGCATGAAGGCTGTTAATACAAATGAAAAAGATTTGTTGCACAGAAAAATCCAGCTTCTTATAAATCAGGGAAAGCTTAAGGATGCAGGAGAACTGTTGAATCAAGAAAAAGCTTCTTCGCCGAATGATCCTGAAATGCTGAACCTTTTGTCACAGTATTTTATCCGTGCAGGCAAAATAGACAAAGCTCACGGATGTTTCAAGCGTTTATGTGAAGTTAAGCCGGGTTCTGTAAATTTTCTTTGGGATGCGGCAATGCAGTTCAAACGCATGGGCGATTATGCGAATGCGGAAGATTATATGCAAAAATATCTGGAGAAACGCGGTGATAATCCGGAGGCTTTATGCTTTCTGGGTGATATTTATGAGGAAGAGAAGCAGTACGAGAAGTCTCTGGAAGTTTTTAAGAAAGTTCTTGAAAAAGATGTGGAAAATCCACGGCTGGAAGAAGCTGTATCCAGAGTCGGCGCGCATGTTGACACGAATAGAAAGGATACGACAGATATGTCGGAGCTTCTCTCAGAAAATACGGAGCAAGCTTCTCCAGAGGAATTGCAGGAAAAAATCCGCCTGTATGAGAATTCTGTTAGTAAACTTGAGAAATTCGCTGTGTCTGATGATCAGAAGCCGGATGACGACTCGATTGGTCAGGATATAGATTCGTTTGAGAAAATAGATTTTGATGAGCTTTTGAAGCTTGAATATAAAGATGGTGAAGATTCTGACAGTGATTATTCTAATCTGATAATGGAAGAGTCTCCGGTTGATTTTGTCTCTGAGAAATATGACGACAGAAAAGAAACACTGGGTACTTCTAAGCTTATACCTCAGGATATGCCGTTTGAGTTTTCTGCCAGTTCTCGTGATGATTCTGGATTCAATCCATTGGACTACAACTACACACCGAAGTATTCTCCCTCTGAGCAAAATGAAATGCTTGATGTAGTTGGTTCTCCGTTTGAAGAAGATAAATTCGAGGAAGAAGAGGCACCCGAAAATCGGCGTGAACCAGTTCGCTATCCCCAATATCCGATGCAACCTCAGTATCCACCGCAGCCACCAAGGCAGGAACCTGCAATGTTCACACCGCAGATGGCACAGCCGCAATATCCTGAGCAGCCCACTGTGAAGCCGCCGGTGCAACCTGTTCCGATGCCGGAAGAAAGCCCCACTCTTATGGAAAACGCTTTTGAGGACGACCCTGATGTGCCGCCTTCAGAACAATCTGATATATTGCCGGATACGCTAACTTCTGACCAGTCGGAGATTCCGTCGTCCGAAGCTTTGCCGGATACCCCGTTGGAAGAAGTTGATATATCGGAACCTCCTCTAGCCGGTGAAGGACTTGATTCTGGAGATATTCTAGACGCCGTTCAGGAGCCAAATCCTTATGACAGTGTAGGCGAGCCGATTGAAGATATTCTCGACGAAAAAGCCGCCTCTGAAGAAGACAGTTCAGACAGTGAAGGCATTTTTAATGGTGAAGACGACACTTCAGAGGGAGAAAATGCTCTTGACGATATTTCAGGCTTATCTTCTTTTGGTGATGGTGAATCTGATGAGGAAAAGCCTTTTGCGGAAGAAGATGTGGAACCAGTAGAGTCTGAGCTTATACCAGAAGAGGCATCTGACGAGGATGTCACCGAGGAGTCTGTGGAAAAAGTTCTTGAAGAAGAAAATCCTGAAGGTTCGGAAGATATGATGCGCGATAGTGCAGAGATTGATTCTGATTCGGATAATACTGCATTTGAAGAAAAACCTGTAGAGCATGAAACCCATGATTCTGTGATACACAATCATGCTCCGGAAGTCGTTGAAAATATCGCCAGCAAAAAACCGGATGAGAAAGTCGAAAAGCAGGAAGCTCCTCTCAGAGACGAGCAAACTACAATGAATCTTGTAAGTGATGCTTTGCAGAATATAATGAAAGCACCTGTGAAACGACAGTTCCGTAATGCCGGGGATATGTTCAAGACACTCAGGACGTTAAGCTCTAGTTTGCAACCTTCGCAAAAAGATGCTCTTTTTAGCAATCTCAACGAACTTAAGCTTGATTATGTTGTGGAGCGGCTTTCCAGTAAACCGGGATTGCTGTCTGCGGCATCGGCAGTGTATAAGACTGGAGGAATTGCGGGAATGAACGGCAGATCCAAACCCAGCTTGCTGAAAACGATGACGTATATGCGCACGCTTATAAACAATTTGCCGGACTCATCGCAGTCATGGGTGATTGGTAAGTAAGTTTACAAGATAATTATGCAGATGGAAAAGTAATAGTGCGCATATTTTTAACACACATGTTCTTATGATATTGCTCTCGCTGGCATCAACGAACAAAGTTCGTTGTTTTCAAAAGGTATTGCAGTCGGTTGCAAAGCAACCTCCGCACAAATCCTGTGTGGAAAGCCAGTTTCTCACTGTGTTCGTCAATGCTTTCCACACAGGCGACCTGCCAGCTACGCAATATCATAAAGAATGTAGTTGTTTGCTAAAAATGCGCACTAAACCCACAGTAATCGGACGCAAAATTTTTTTATTTTTTTCAGAAAAAGTGTCAAAAACTCTTTGTCGTTGTCAAATAATAATTATGAACGCTTTTTTCAGGAGTTTTTATGGCACAAACTTTACGTCCTTATCCCGGCGCACTTCTTAACCCATGCGTCGATCCGATTTTCAAGATACTCTTCACGACCGAATCCTCGGAAGCGCACCAGGCACTTACCTGTTTTCTTTCCGACATTCTGCAGAAACCTGTCACCGATGTCGTGCTCCAGCCCAACGAGCTTTCTGGCGAAGCCGTTGGCGACAAGCAGGCCGAGTTCGACATCAACTGCAAAATCGATGGTAAAATCGCGAACGTTGAAATGCAGGGAAGTAACAGCCAGGCCGATTACGGCAAACGTGCGGAGTATCATGCAGCGCACGTCCTTAACCACTACACCCCAAAAGGCCTTAAATGGCAGGATATTCCGCAAGTCTTCCAGATTTCGGTTTTGAACTTCGTCTTTGATTCAGAAGAAAAAAACTGTGTGAACTATTACTGCCTGCGTAACGAGGACGGCCGCGTAATCTCACGGACGCTGAACGTTATTTTCATGGAACTGCCGAAAATCGCGAAGCTTCCCGATGACATTGCTTCATTGACACCTGCAGAAATGTGGGGTAAATTCTTCTTGTACGCATCTGATGCTGAAAAGCAGGATTACATAAGTGAACTTGCGAAGCATAACAGGGGGATAGCAATGGCTTTCACAGTTTTGAAAAACGTCAGCCAGGACGAGCTTAACTGGTATCACGAGACGCGCTACTGGATGCATGTCTCCGACGAGCTTTCTATGAAAGAAGCCGCAAGACAAGAGGGGCTGGCGGAAGGCAGGCAGAAAAAAGCTGTGGAAGATGCTATAGAATTGCTAAAAGAGAATGTTTCACCGGAGATAATAGCAAAATGTGTGAAGCTTCCAATTGAGCAAATTCAAGAGCTGGCGAAACAGCTTAGTTAAAGACGACGAGACGTACCGCTTAAAGCGGTCATCGTTATTCCCGGTGCTCCGTGAAACTTAATTGTCGAGGCACAGGGCAGGGACAATGCTGTTGCAATCATATGAAATTGTGTCATGGTGATTATCCGGTCCATCATTATCAACACAACGATAACAGTATGCCGTGCCGTCAAAATACACACACTGAACATACCAACTGTTGTAATTTGTTTCACCATAAGGAGAACGCAATCTCCAAAAGCCATACCCATATCCATTTTGTAAAGCCCCGTTCGCTACTGCAAAATCTGTCAATCCCCTGATTCGCGCATTTCAATGTTTTTTTCGGAAATGCCGACGACCCGGAAAGCCGCCGGGGTTTTAGGGGCAGAGCCACTAGGAGAGGGGGTAGCGGACAAGACCGAAGCTCGCCGGACTTCTGTACGGCGAGTGAGGACTTGGAAGCCAGGGGGAGACTTCCCCCTTCCCTTAAATCCTTATAATTCTTGCGTGGGTAAGGACTTTGTTGCCGTCTTCTGTTATGAGGATGTCGTTTTCAAGGCGGCAGCCACCGATTGCGTCATCGTAAAGACCCGGTTCCAGCGTTACGACCATGCCGGGCTTAAAAACGCATTTCTGCGGTGCGCGAAGCCTTATTCCGGGAGCCTCGTGGCATTCCAGCCCGATTCCGTGACCAAGGCTGTGCGGCATTGTCCGCTTTGACTTTGCAAAAACGTCATCTGCTTTTTGTGACGCTGCTTTTACCGGAATATCTTTTGCGTAAAGCCCAAGACATTCGTCATACGCTTTCTGCACGAGTGCGAGCTGCTTTTCCTGTGCTTCGGAAAGCGGTCCTTTTGCTACTGTAATCGTGACGTCGCTTGTGTAGCCGTTGTAAATTACGCCAAAATCGAGTATCGAAAGTCCCTGTGCCGGGAACTCGCCTGCTGTGTAGTTCGGGAAGCAGTGAATTCCAAAACTTCTTGCCGGACCTGCTGCAAGTGTGTCGAATCCTGTTCCCTCGCATCCGGCTGCCCGGCATTCGCGTTCAATAAGCAACGCGGCATCCATTTCTGTCTTTATAGTGCCGTCTTTAACTCCGGCTTCAATAATGTCTATAAGTTTGTCAGTAATTTCTGCCGCTTTCTCGATGCATGAAATCTCGTATTCGTCTTTGATGGCGCGCATATTTGCGGCTTCTTGCTCACCGCCATTCTCGCGGCAGATAACATCGAATTCAGAAAGCCCGTCTACGAATTTCAAAAAATCGGGGTATGGTGTTGAACCTGGGATTTCTACGCGCGAATTGGCCGGAACCTTCAGTTTTTTGAGCGCACCGGCGGCGGCTTTTACTTCCTGCCGCTCGTAGCGTGTGTATGGGATTACATACTCGACACATGCGATTTTGCTTGCAAGAATTTCATCCCACGGAATAAGCACGGAAGAGCCGTCAACAGCGATACAAAGAACTGCGTCCTGCGGGTGTCCTGTAAAATATCGGATTGAAGGTGACCTGTGTTCTTCCGAATCTATGAAAATCATTGCGCCTGTACCTTGTCTGGCAAGCCATGTAGCAAAATTGGCGCGGCGTTTTTTGTATATCGCTGTCATTTCGTTTTGTGTTTTCATTTTGTTTCTCCTTATTTTCCTGATTTCCGCCCGAACCGTCGCCACACTGTCGCAAGCAGAGGATCTTTTGTAATCACGAGCATCAGCACACCAACTGCCGCAAACGCAAGTCCGCAAATTACGAGCGGTGCGCCTTGATCAATAAAGCGATTTCCAGTGTTAAAAAGCGCGAAAACGGGCTTTTTTATCAGCAACGGAATTATTGTCGCCACCACTGAGAAAATCAAAATGCGAATGACGTACAAAAGAGTACCTTTCAGCATAAAAGCGGTATCGGCTATTTTATCTTTTTTCATAAAAATGAAAAGTACTATAGTGTTTATTGCACTAGCAACAGAAAGTGCAAGTGCGATTCCCGCTCCTTGGAACGGTTTTGCAAGGCAGGCGGCAATCGCCATGTTTGCGGCGAAACAGATGATTCCTGCAATCGTGGGCGACTTCGTGTTTTTCTTTGCGTAGAATGCCGGTGAGATTATCCTGTTCACAGCGATAAAGAAAAGACCTGTCATGTGGAACAAAAACGCGCTGTTAGTGAGCATAACGGACTCTTCTGTGAAGTTTTTCGACTTGTACACAAGCCTGATTATGTTGTCGCTGAAAGACATGGCGAAAAACGTCACCGGAATTGCAATCAGTGTGATTATCCGAATTGAGGAAAGAAGCAGATCGTTGAATTCTTTGTCGAGTTTTTTATCCGAGAACGATGTGAGGTCAGGCAGAATTACAGTACCGACCGATACGGCGAATATACCGAGGATAAGTTCTTGCAAGCGGAGCGAGTACGAAAGACTTGACTGGATTCCGGGGCCTGCGTTACCGGCGAGCCACATTGAAACAAGGTCGTTGAGCTGATACGCCGCCATGCCGAAGATTGTCGGCGCGACAAGACGCAGCACTTTCCGTGTTCCGGGGTTCGTGAACGCTTTTTTGAGCGTCGTGAACTGAACAGTCCGGTGGTTTTTAAGCACGAAAGGCAGCTGGAATAAAGCCTGTACCGCGCCGCCGGATATAACGCCTATGGACATTGCTCGCGCCGGGTTCGCTGTATATGGTGAAAGAATATAACTTGCCAAAATAACGATAAGGTTGAACAGTACTGGCGTAAAGCCGGATGGAGCGAAAATTTTCATTCCGTTCAGGATGCCCTGGAAAAACGCCGCTATCGAAATGACGATGAGATACGGGAACATTATTCGCGTAAGGACTGCCATTTCGGAAACAAGCTCCGGGTCGGTGCTTTCTGTGAAGAAAGGCGTGATAAGCGGAGCGAGCAGAATGCCGAGCAGCGTGAAAACCGTCGTCAAAAACGAGATAAGCGTGAATGTTGCTTTAAGGAACTCTTTTGTCTCTTGTTTTTTCGCGGGGTCAGTCTGTTCCTGCTCCAAATAGCTTTTGAAAGTCGGGATGAACGCCACGGAAATGCTGTTCTCTGCGAAAAGCCGCCTGAAAAGGTTTGGCAGCTGGAACGCGAATGTAAACGCATCGGCAAGGAAAGACGTACCGAGGAAAGCGGCTTTCGTCATTTCGCGGATAAGCCCGAGGATGCGTGATAGAAGCGTTAAAAAAGAAAGACTGATTCCTGAGCGGACAAGCGACTTTTTGTTGGCTGCGGAAGCGGCGGATTGTGCTGAACCTTCAGTTTTCAAAGGCTCTGGTGATTTTTTTGTTTGTGTGATTTTCGATTCGTTTTCTTCCATAATATAGTCTGAATAATATCATTTTATATTTTGATATGCAACGCTGTTTATGGTGCGGCAAAGATTGTAGGGGCAGCACATAGGGGAGCTGTACTCCCGGAAATTTCGGAACTAAACTCCCTATTAAACTCATGATATAATCGGGATATGAACCCAAACATCACAAAAAGTGTGATTCTTGTTGACGACCATGCCGTTTTGCGGAACGGAAGAAAAAACTGGATAGAGAACAATTCCGATTTTAGAGTGAAATTTGAAGCAGGAACTTATTCAGAGTGTGCAGAAATCTTGAAAAAATTGGAACAAGCGGTGCATGGCGCGAAAGGTTTTGTCTCTAAAGTAGCGGATGAGAAAGTGCTTCTTGATGCGTTGAATGCTGTCACGAACGGAGGAACTTACATTCAGGCTGAACTTGTAAAGGGTTTGCTTGAAGTGCGCGATATTACGCAGACATTCTCTAAGCGCGAGAAGATAATTGCAGAAGCAATAACGCTTTACAACACGAACGCGGATATTGCCAGTGCACTCGGTATATCTGAAAAAACGGTAGTGAACTTTCTTCGGTATCTAGGCACAGGTCGGACAATATTGGGGTGGCACTTCTAAAAACGGCACTTCTATGCATACTCGCAATCGCGCTGAATATGCTAACATCTTATATTGCAGTGAGTATGCCTGTTTTGCTTTACCCGGTTTTTTGGGATACGATATTCACAGTCGCGATTACTTTTTACTCCGGGCTTGTGCCAGGTTTGATCGTTGCGGCTGGTTTTAATCCGCTTATGACGGTTTTACGCTGCGCTATAAACGGAACAGCGATTTTTTACTACGATTTTTTCTACGCGCTTTGCGGAATGGTTATAGTTGTGGTTACATGGGCAATCAGCCATAACAAAAAAGAATTCTTTTTCACCCGAATGGTGACAATCCTTTATCTGCTGATTATCTCGCTTGCGTCCGCTTTTGCGAGCTGTTTGTGCGCAAGTTTGCTAGACACTTTTGTACGTCTGGTTTTTTGACGAGGTATCGGGTTTTTCTGCAATCGATTCTGCCGCCGAAACATTGCAATCTTTCCAGTTCAACACATTTCTTTCGTTCCTTTTTCCCAGAATCCCGATTACTGTTCTTGACCGCGTAATCTGTACGTTTGCAGGTTTCGGCGTATACAGGCTGATGTGCAGGTTTTAAGATAGAATTGCTGAAATCTTATGCGAAAATAGATGATGGTTGCGAAAAATATTTTAAGAAATTGATACTTTCGCGCTGTCTGCAAAATATCAAGATTTATTCAAAACAAGTATTTGAGTCTTTGAGAAATTATCTGTCTACATGTGAATAACTCGGTTTGTAGAATCTTTTTCTATCTATAACAAGAGTCAAGAGTGCTGCCTTAAAGTGGTGCGTCGAGTTTTCTCGCTTGGCTCTTTTTTTATCTATCCGGGGCGATAGACGCAGGTTGATGATTACTAGCCGCTATTTTGATTGCGTAGCTTGGCAGAAACTTTAGTGAAGATTCAAGTTCAATTTCTGGAACAGATTTAATCTCGTTTGCTCTTGAGCAGGTAAAATACATCATGAGTCTTTCAAGCGGAAAAACAGTTTTCCTTGAATGCGAAAAAAAACAAAAACTTATTGATTTTATCTTGCAAACGGTTTTTCCGTTTGGGGGCGCGTGGCGTTGCAGTGCTGGCGTTGTGGCTTCATTGCAGAGCAAGGACAGCTCACGCATGGCGTTTATGCCAGTTCTTTAAGGTATTCTTCGACATTTTTGTATTCAATGCCATTTGGTTCAGTGTGATTTTCTCCTTTGTACAAGACGGTTTTTTTTTGCAATTTTGCCATACGCTCTTTCGGCGAGAGAAACTTTTTCGTCATCAACGAGATTTTTGTATTGCTTCGCGAACCTTTTTTTTGGTATGTTTTACTTTGTAAATTTCATATGATTTGTTTTCCGGGTTTACGATAATCATGTCAAATTCACCATCCGCAAAACGTAGCTTAAATGCACGGCGTTTCTCGTTCCATTTTTTAGCGAACGATTTTCTTGTTTCAAGCATAACTATGTCTTCCAGCATTCTTCCCTGAACATCTTCCGTGATTTTTGACTCGATTAAATCTTTTGTTTCGGAATCCAAACCGTCAATCTGGGGGTCTTTTAAAAGCGAATAAATAAGAGCCTGCGCTTGGCAGAACCTCATTCCCGGTTGTGTGAAAATGTAGTATTCTTCGCTTGCGTTCAAGGAAGGCTTGTCGGCAAATCTTGTTTCGATATTTGTTTTTTCAATCAAATCGAGCGATTTTAAGTATTCTTTTATTTCCTCAATGTGAATTTGTGTTATCCCGATTTTTTGCTCTTCTTTCTCTTTTATGGAAAGGATTTTTTTAAGCGTAGTAAGTATTTGTGCAGTATCGATTTCATCAAGAGCAGACGTGCGTTTTGTCTTGTCTTTTTCGGTTCTTAGCATTTGCGATGCAGAGCGTAAATCGTGCGATTTAAAAGTTTCCGTAATGATTTTTACCGTAAAATCGTGGTTCATGCTTTCGATAATTCTGTTTATCGCGTTTGTAAGTTCGTTTTCTTCGTACAAAGTTTTTAAGTGACGGAAATATCTTCCGTCTTTAAAGCATTCAAGCGAATGCTGGATGTTTGAGCAGATTGCAGTATCGATGTAGTGCCTTGTGGATTCGTCATCACGGAACGATGCATCTTTTGCGTTTACTTCGCGGTTTTCAAAATCAAGCTCACCGGCTTTCAACGTTCCTCCGTAACGGATGTATTCATCGATGTCGTTAATTCCGAGAAGCCGTGAATGCTCCTTGAACGGAATATATGTTGTGTGAATCATTATCGCGCGGTCATAAAGCTCATCGTTTATGGCAAAATGAAAGCCAAGGGAGTCCGTTCCAGAAAGAATAATTTTAATTCCTTGTGCAGCATAGACATCTGAAAAAAGAGAAGATGATTCTATAAAATCTTCCAAAAGAGTTACTTCGTCAATAAAAAGATATTTAAAGCCGGAATCGCGCAATTGCTTTATATCATTATTGAGTGCCGCGATAGTATCGTTCACAGTGCCTTTTATATACGCGGTCTTTGATTTTTGCTCGTCAGAAAAGGAAAGGATAATTTGCTTTATTAGCGTCGTTTTGCCTGTCCTGCGCAACCCATAAACGACACAAACTTTATCTTCTATTTTCTCATTTATGTAGTTTTCGATTATCGAATAGCAGTCGCGTTTTTCAAAATTCTTGGCAGACTCCGTAAAAGGTTTGATAAGGTTGCCGTACATTACGTTTGTCGAGAATGCGAATCGCTGTGTTTGAGCAGATGCTGTTTCTTGCGCGGAAGTTTTTGTGCGCTTTGCAGTGAAATTTAGTTTTTTTAGTTCTTTTTCAAGTTGTTTTCGTCTTTGAATTTGTTTTTCAAGAATTTCGGCTTCTTCTTTTTGGATAGAATACGAAAACTGTTTGCCATTCTTGCTTCCTTGATGAAAAAGATATGTTTTGCCGTTTATAGTCCTGCGTGTAATATACCCGGCAGGAAGATTTTCCAGCTCTTTTCCATGTCGATTTCGTTTGTCATTTAAACCCCTGATACCATTTTTACCGAGTTGTCAATCGGTAAAGACGGTAAAAACGGTAAAATGAGGATTGCATCTCGGGCGTGGTATTTTGGGGTGGTGTTACTTCGTAAAATACTGGCCTCAAATCGCACAAAATAGGCAAAAAAAATGGGGCAGAAAAATGGGAGTTTCCCACTCCTTGTGTCATCTCCCGAACCGCGAAACCCAGCAGCACAAAAGCACTGCCTTCAAACGGAAGTTTTTACAGAACTTCCAGCAAACTGCACTAGTATAATATAAGGCGATTTTTCGAAAAGTAAAGGGATTCTCTAAAGAATGCGCTGAACGAAAATATCACCTTCATGCGTCAGCGAAATTTGAACATTTGAGGAACATCCCAAAATGAAATATCGAACATAATTGAATTTGTGCTTGATTATCATTACTATAAACGCATGAATTACAATCAGCTCTCTCTCGAAATGCACGAGAAAAATAATGGCAAGCTCGAAACTACGAGCATGGTTTCCGTTAAAACACGGGAAGATTTATCAACGGCATATACGCCGGGTGTTGCGGAGCCGTGCCGCAAAATTCACGCAAATAAAGATGATGTATACAAATATACGCTGAAAAGCAGGACGGTCGCCGTTATCTCGAACGGAACCGCAGTTCTTGGGCTTGGAAATATCGGGCCTGAGGCAGGACTTCCTGTTATGGAAGGAAAGTGCATTCTTTTTAAGGAGTTCGCCGGGGTCGATGCGTTCCCGCTCGTCATTAAGGCAGATACGCCTGATGAAGTCGTCGCTTTCTGCAAGGCTGTCGCGCCTACGTTCGGCGGCATAAATCTTGAGGATATAAAGAGCCCTGAGTGTTTTGAGATTGAAGACAGGCTCCGTAAAGAGCTTGATATTCCGGTTTTCCATGATGACCAGCATGGAACTGCGATAGTTGTGACGGCGGCTCTTATAAACGCGCTCCGTGTCGTAGGCAAAGAATTGTCAAATATCCGGGTTGTTTTGAACGGTCCTGGAGCAGCGGGAACAGCTATTATCAAAATGCTGATGACGGTAGGCGTTAAGGATATTGTCGCCATTGACTCTAAAGGCGTTATTTACGACGGCCGCGGAAGTGCCGGAAGCCACAAGCAGTGGCTCGAAAAGAACACGAACCCGCGCGGAGTTAAAGGCGAGCTGAAAGATGCCGTTAAGGACGCTGATGTTTTTATTGGCGTTTCAAAGCCGGGCTGCCTTACAAAAGAAATGGTCAAGTCGATGGCGAAAGATGCGATTGTGTTCGCTATGGCGAACCCTGACCCGGAGATTTACCCAGAGGATGCAAAAGAAGCCGGAGCAAGAGTCATTGCAACGGGAAGAAGCGATTACCCGAACCAGGTGAACAACGTGCTTGGTTTCCCAGGCATTTTCAAGGGTGCGCTTAGCGTCCGCGCACGCGACATAAATGATGAGATGAAGATTGCAGCAGCATATGCGATTGCCGATCTTGTAAGCGACGAAGAACGCCGCGAAGAATATGTTATTCCGTCACCGTTTGATGAAAGAGTTGTTGCTGCTGTATCGAAAGCAGTTGCAGAGGCGGCGGTCAAGAGCGGAGTCGCGCGTATATGATTCGCTGTGATGGGCAGAATGCTTGCGTCGGCCGCGAGCCGTCGGAAACTCGTGATGTCTGCGCGGTTCGTGAGTCTCGTGTTTTGCGCGAGGCTTGCGTTTTTCGCGCGGTCGGTTTTTTGCGCGAGTTTGATGCGAGGTGCGTGATATGAGCACTATTCGTGAGATCGATGCGGCAGAAATTACGGAAGCCGTAAGCAAGCTTTGTATTAAGGCAAATCTGAAGTTGCCGGAAGATGTTGTAGAAGCTCTTCATTCGGCTGTTGAAACGGAAGATTTTCCAGCTGCCGCAGATACTTTAAGGCTGCTCGAAAAAAACTTGGAAATTGCCGCGTCGCGCAACATCCCGGTTTGTCAGGATACGGGAGCTGCCTGCGTTTTTGCTGAAATTGGGCAGGATGTCCACATAAACGGTGATTTTGAGGCGGCAGTGAATGCTGGTGTGCGTAAGGGCTACACGGAAGGCTTTCTTAGAAAAAGCATCGTGAAAGACCCGGTGCGGCGCGGAAACACCGAGGACAACACCCCTGCTTTTATAACGACGCATCTTGTGAGCGGCGACAAAATAAAGCTGACCGTGCTTCCTAAAGGCTTTGGAAGCGAGAATATGAGCCGCGTCGCCATGCTTAAACCTGCAGACGGCTTGGACGGTATAAAAGAGTTTGTTCTTGAAACAGTTCGGCTTGCGGGGCCGAATCCCTGCCCGCCGGTTGTTTTGGGAATCGGCATCGGCGGCACGTTCGACAAAGTTACTGCCCTTGCGAAAAAAGCTTTGATGCGTCCGCTCAACGTGAAAAATGCGGATCCGTTCTACGCCGATTTGGAAGCAGAGCTTCTTGCGGCAATTAACAAGCTTGGTACGGGGCCGCAGGGATTCGGCGGAAAGACGACGTGCCTTGGGCTCGCCGTTGAAGTTATGCCGACACATGTTGCTGGAATGCCTGTCGCCGTGAACGTTAGCTGCCACGTTACGCGCCGCGCCAGCGTGGTGCTGTAGTGAACGCTCTGGTTCGCTTGCGGTGTGCGTGATTTTGCGTCGCACGCATTGTCGAGTTTTGCGAGATTTTACGGCAATGCGCGTGTAGGGGCTTGCGCTGAACTGCGCACCGCTTTTGGCGTGTCTCGCGCCACCCAAACGGTGCACCGCTTTTGGCGAGTCTGGCGAGGTTAGCGCGGCAATGCGCGCGTAGGGGCTTGCGGTGTACACCACGCGATGTACTGAGCCCGCGAGCTGCACTTGGTGTGCGTTGAGTTGTGCGCCACACGCGGTACAAGCCCGCGCTAGCTTATTTATTCTAAGGAAACTTTTATGGAATATAGAATTACGACACCATTTTCTTCTGACGACATGGAAAAACTTGAAACGCTCCGCGCGGGCGACACCGTTCTTCTTTCGGGAATTGTGTACACAGCACGCGATCAGGCGCACAAGCGGCTTTTTGAAGCGTATGAGCGCGGCGAGCCGTTACCGTTCGACCTGAAAGGCAGTGCGATTTACTACGTAGGGCCCACGCCGGAAAAAGCTGGTGAGGTTATCGGCTCCGCCGGACCGACAACGAGCGGCAGAATGGACAAGTACAGTCCGCTTCTGCTTGACCTTGGCAATAAAATCATGATTGGCAAAGGCAAACGCAATCAAGCCGTAAAAGATGCCATTGTAAAGAATAAAGCTTTGTATCTTGGGGCGATTGGCGGTGCCGGTGCCCTTATGGCAGAAAGCATCAAAAGCGTAGAGATTATCGCATGGCCGGACTTGGGCTGTGAAGCCGTCCGCAAGCTTGAGGTGAAAGATATGCCGCTCACTGTCGTAATAGACACAAAAGGAAACGACCTTTACGTTACCGGCCCTGAAAGATATCTTTCTGCTTGCTAGAAGGGGATTGAAACACTTCGTTGGCAATCCCCGGAAGCCTATATATCCCCCAGAGCATAGCTCTGGGGCAGTTCACTAAAAACAGTCCACTGGACTGTTTTTGCTCCGGGAATTGAAACACTTCGTTGACAATTCCCGGAGCCGTTCACTGTGTTGTAATTGACATCTGAATCATATATAATAAATTGAGTTTTTGTTTTTTTCCAGCAAATATGGTTTTATATCCAAGTTTTCGACAGTGGATTGCTGAGGATTTGCCGGCGATGCTGCGAGGTGAAACATTTTTTCTCCAGGAATTGTCCAATAAACTGAGGTGCAGATGATTGTTCTGAAAGAAAAGAATGAAGAAGATATTGTTCCGGTCCGGATGGGAATTGATGTAGGTTCTACGACCGTAAAAGTTGTTGTTCTGGCAGATGACGATTCTGTTATTTATAGTGAGTATGAACGCCACCGCGCGGATATACGTAGCACGATTATCGCTGTTGTTACACGCGCTTTGGATGCTGTTGCGGAAAAATGTGAACATGGTGAGAAGCAGACTGTCAGTGTAAAGGTTACAGGTTCGGGAGGCCTTGCTGTTTCTCAGTGGCTTTCTATTCCGTTTATACAGGAAGTTGTTGCGTCAACGACTGCTGTTCAGAAGATTATTCCGAAAACTGATGTTGTCATAGAGCTCGGCGGAGAAGATGCCAAGATTACGTATTTTACGGGCGGCGTTGAGCAACGCATGAACGGTACGTGTGCCGGAGGTACAGGTGCTTTTATCGACCAGATGGCGGCTCTTCTTGAGACTGACGCATCCGGACTTAATACGCTTGCAGCCGGAGCTACGATGATTTATCCGATAGCGGCACGTTGCGGTGTTTTTGCCAAAACTGATATTCAGCCACTGATTAACGAAGGTGCGCGTCGCGAGGATATTGCGGCTTCTATTTTCCAGGCTGTTGTAAGCCAGACAATTTCCGGACTTGCTTGCGGAAAGCCGATTCGTGGTAATGTCGCTTTCCTTGGTGGTCCTCTTCATTTCTTGGATCAGCTGCGGCATCGGTTCATCGTTACGCTCAAGCTTCCTGATGAGGCAGTTCTTGTGCCGGAAGATTCTCAGCTTTTTGTCGCGGCAGGAGCGGCTTACTCTGCCGAGCGGACGTATACATGCATCAATCCGTCGGAGGAAACAGACGTTTTCCGTACAGCCGCGGAATTTAAAGAAGCTCTTAAAAATCTTGTGGACGCGGAGATGACAGAGGTTCAGCGTCTTGAGCCGCTTTTCAAGAACGAGGAAGAGCTTGCGGAGTTCCAGAAACGCCACGCTGAGGAAAAAGCTGCGTCTGGAAATATAGAAGACGCAAAAGGTGCTGTATTCCTTGGCCTCGATGCCGGTTCCACAACGACAAAAGCTGTTCTTATCGATGAGCGGGGACGCATTCTTTGGCGTTTCTACGATGTGAATGCAGGAAACCCTGTAGAGCTTGCTGTCCGGGTTCTTAAGGACTTGTATCACAAACTTCCGTCTGATGTATATATTGCTCGCACGGTTTCCACAGGTTACGGAGAGGCTTTGTTCCAGGCTGCGCTGAACGCTGATGCTGGTGAAGTAGAGACTATAGCGCATTATCGTGCGGCTGACTTCTTTGTTCCGGGCGTTGAGTTCCTGCTTGATATCGGTGGGCAGGATATGAAGTGTTTGCGCATGAAAGACGGTGCGATTACGAATATCCAGCTTAACGAGGCGTGTTCTTCTGGTTGCGGAAGCTTCCTTGACAACTTTGCTCGCTCGCTCGGTATGAGTGTTCAGGACTTCAGCAAAAAGGCTCTGCTTGCCGAGCATCCTATTGATTTGGGAAGCCGCTGCACCGTCTTTATGAACAGCCGCGTAAAACAGGCACAAAAAGAGGGTGCGACTGTCGCTGATATATCTGCCGGTCTTTCATATTCAGTTATCAAAAACGCGCTTTTCAAAGTTATAAAGCTTAGAAAAGCATCTGATATTGGCAAAAAGGTTGTCGTTCAGGGCGGTACTTTCAACAATGACGCCGTTTTGCGCGCGTTCGAGAAAATTGCCGGAGTAAACGTTTTCCGCCCAGATGTGGCGGGTCTTATGGGCGCGTACGGAGCTGCCCTTATCGCGCGTGACCAGTGGCGCGAAATGCCGCCGGATGTGCGGAGTTTCGCTAAAACAGGATTGGCTACGCTTAAAGAACTTGAAGATTTTCATGTTGATTTGGAGCTTCGCCGTTGCGGACGCTGCCAGAACAACTGTCTTCTTACGATAAACACGTTCACGACCGGTGACGAAAAACGCCGCTTTATAACAGGCAACCGCTGTGAGCGCGGCGCGGAGCAGCAAGAAGGCGATGCAAAGACTGTGGACGCTGGAAATGCCGAGAAAACCGCTGTTGCGGACAAAGCCGAACGTGCTGACATTCCGAACCTTTTTGACTGGAAATACAAGCGGCTTTTCGGTTACAAACCACTTGCGGCTGCAGACGCGCCGCGCGGTGATGTTGGTATTCCGCGAGTCCTTAACATGTACGAAAACTACCCACTGTGGTTCACTTTCTTCACAGAGCTTGGGTTCCGCGTCAGGCTTTCTCCGCGTTCAAGCCGCAGCGTATATGAGCTTGGTTTGGAGACGATTCCTTCTGAATCTGTCTGTTACCCTGGCAAAATATCGCACGGTCATATTCAGGCTTTGCTTAACTGGGGCATCAAATTTATTTTCTATCCATGTGCTCCTTACGAGCAGCAGGAAGATTCCGGGGCTGGAAACCACTACAACTGTCCTATCGTAACAAGTTATCCTGAGGTTCTTAGAAACAACGTTGATGCGCTGCGGCAAGACTCTGGCATCACTTTTATGAACCCGTTCCTGCCGATTTACGACAAGCCGCGCCTGGCTGTTCGTCTTTATGAAGAGCTTGGACCGAAGTTCAATATTTCGCAGGAAGAAATTACCAAAGCTGTTGACGCTGCTTGGGCGGAGCAGGAAAAGTTCCGTCAGGAAGTAAAAGCGAAGGGTGAGGAAGCCCTTGAGACTATAATCAGGCGTGGCTTGAACGGAATAGTGCTTTCTGGCCGCCCGTACCACTTGGATCCTGAAATTAACCACGGTATTCCTGAAATGATAACGAGCCTTGGTATCGCTGTTTTCACAGAAGACAGCGTTGCAAGCTTTGGTGCTATAGAGCGTCCTCTCCGCATTGTTGACCAGTGGACATATCACAACAGGCTTTACCGGGCGGCGGCGTTTACATCGGAAATGCCGAACTTGGAGCTTATCCAGCTTACGAGCTTCGGATGCGGACTTGATGCGGTTACCGCCGATCAAGTTGAGGAAATCCTTTCCTCAAAGCACCGCATGTATACGCTCATTAAGATTGATGAAGGCTCGAACCTTGGTGCGGTGCGCATCCGCATCCGAAGCCTTATAGCCGCTGTAAAAGAACGCGAGCGCAACCGGCAGAAACCGGAAATCCGTTCTGCCGCATATACGCGTCAGGTATTTACGAAAGAGATGAAGGCAACGCATACGATTGTCGCGCCTCAGATGTCTCCTATTCATTTCAGGCTTGTTCAGAAAGCGTTCCAGTATTCTGGCTTCAATTTCGAGGTTCTGCCGGACGTTGACGCGCTCGCTGTAGAGACAGGACTTCAGTTCGTAAACAACGACGCATGCTATCCGTCTATTATCGTTGCCGGCCAGATGATGGCAGCCCTTAAATCGGGTAAATACGACCTTGACCATGTAAGCCTTATGATTACGCAGACAGGCGGTGGTTGCCGAGCCACGAACTATATCGGGTTTATCAGGCGCGCGCTGAACGACGCTGGTTTAAGCAAAATCCCGGTTGTTTCGCTTTCTGCCCTCGGTTTGGAAAAGAACCCTGGTTTCAAGATTACGCCTGCCTTGCTTAACCGCGCGCTTATGGCTGTTATGCTCGGTGACCTTCTTATGCGCGTGTTGTACCGCACGCGCCCGTACGAGGCTAACCCCGGCGAGGCAAATGCGCTTTACGAGAAGTGGAACGGTCGCATTCAGGCAAAACTTAAGCATCCTACGCTTGGAACGTATCACCGCCTCATCCGCGGTATTGTAAAAGATTTTGACAGTATGCCGCTTTTGCCGGTGAAAAAGCCGCGCGTCGGTGTTGTCGGGGAGATTCTTGTTAAGTTCCACCCAACTGCGAACAACGACATTTTTGGCACTATTGAGCGAGAAGGCGCAGAATGCGTTGTTCCGGATCTTGCGGACTTCCTTTTCTACACGTTCTCCACAGGTATTTTCCGGCACGAAAAGCTTGCGTTCCCGAAAAAAACTGAGCGTAATGCGCGGCTTCTTGTATGGGGGTTGGAGCTTTACCGCCGGTATATCAAGAAGTGTCTGCGCAAGAGCCGTCGTTTTGAACCACCGTCATCAATCTATGATTTGATGAAAGGTGTAAATGATATTGTCCAACTTGGTAACATTACGGGCGAAGGATGGTTTCTTACAGCAGAGATGGTGGAGCTCATCAATGAGGGAGTTCCGTCAATTGCATGTGTGCAGCCGTTCGCTTGTCTGCCTAACCATGTTACCGGTAAAGGCATGATAAAGGAACTTAGGCGAAGATACCCAGGGGCCAATATATCTGCAATAGATTATGACCCAGGCTCTAGTGAAGTTAATCAGCTTAACAGACTTAAGCTCCTGTTGGCTAATGCTCCGTTAGGAAAACACCCGGATGAGACTTGAAAGAAAAAGGAAATATAGAAGTTTTTTCATATCAGTTTTTTTGTCGCTGTTTGTCATTTTTGCTGCCGAAGCGCAAGATGTCATTGATATCCCTGAGTCAAGTGAGGTTCGAAGCCGTATTGTCGATACATGGTTAGAACAGCCTATTCCAATTCTGAGAACATATGAGGATGAGGAGTTGGAAAGTGTCGATGGTTATTCTTTTCAAGTTCATTTTGAGGAGTACGGGAATGACAGTATGATTATTGTCGCACCCGCAAAGACAGAGAAAGTCGAGCTTTATACAGATTCAGGCGTTGAGTATATCCAACGGAAAATGTATAAGGCAGAATCACCCGGTTCATGGATTCTTTTCAGGAATTCCAAGACTGGTGAGCCCACTTGCGTCCGGTATTATTTCACTGTAAACACTGAGATTTTCATCCAATTCAGAAGAAGCGGCAGCATTCCGGCAGAAAAATCACTTGCGGATGTCATGGTTTTTGGCGAGTATGCTGCGAAAAACGTTCCTGTGGGCATTCCTCTGGAATATTTTTATGACATGAGTTGTGATGATGTGTTGTCTCTTTTGCGTTATGTTGTTCCGTGGGCAAGTCAGCCGTTCTATTCGAGTCTTTACAACGATATCCTGCAGATGACAGGTGTTATCCGCGATAATTTGCCGCGATTCCATTTCCTTGAGGATGCCGCATACGATGAAGCTGGAAACCTTGTGACTATAAAAGATGGAATTTTTCTTGCTGCTGCAGGTTCAAATGAAGATCCGCTTTATGTAAGCAGTCCGGGTTTTGTAAAATGGATTGTTGACGGACTTGTACGACCGCTTTCCGGCAGCGGTATTCTTAGAGAGCCGCTTATAAAAAAGACGGAAGTTTTTAAGTCAGGTAGTCTTTCTGACACAATGGCAAAAAAATACGATACGACTCTTGCTCTTGATTGGACTCGTAACCTTGCGGCCGCAATGGTGTCTATATATTCAGGTAGAGATTATACGTATGAGACATCCGGTGTTCAGTTGAATTCCGTGCCGTTCAATGATGCGTATTATGAAAGCAATGGTTTCAAAATCTCAATTCTGAAGCCGATTTTCTACTATCTGGCAGCTACGGAGCCAGGTCGGTTCTATTTGGGAGCAATTCGTCATACAGTGAATGACGGGGCGGAATTTGTGGTGTATAATGAATGTGCGGCTTTTTTCCCTGCTTTTGATAAGAATGGAAAGTTTTCTGTCGCAGTGTTCATGGATGGCGAAGAGATTAAGATTGAAGATTTTACAGAAGACTATGACGGTGACTTCGTGCAGCTTGTAAGAATTCAGGCTTCTGAGCAGTTTTTCCCGCGGTAATTCGTACCGAAGCTTGCGTTGAGGTTCGTTGATTATTGGTTTACTATGAAACGGATTGTATTATCATTTTTATTTATAATAAGCCTTGTATTACCTCTTAGTGCGGCTGAGACAGAATCTCAGCTTTATACCCGCCTTACATCAGCGTATGATTCTGGGTATTATCCTGCCGTACTGACAGTCTCTGAGGAATTTCTTGCCAGTTTTCCATACTCGCAGTTTACTCCAAGGGTTCATTTTATTCGTGGTAAAAGTTATTTCCGCCTTTCGCGCTATGTTGAGGCTGCCAAAGAATTCGATCTTGTAGCCGATTCTAATGCGGATGCCGCATATTGGCAGGGAATGGCTTACTACCGCCTGCAAAATTTCGAATCTGCATATAATTCGTTTTATCTTGCGTTAAAGATTTTGAACAGTGAAAGCAGTGAGATGTCCGCAGATATCGTTGCGGACCATGAGTTCTCCAAGCGAAGCCTGCTTGTATATTCTGCTTTTACCGCTGACAATTGCGGAAAAAAGGAAGAGGCGGCATCGTTGCTGGAATATACGCTCATAAACTTCAATATGGAAGAAGATTTCCAGCCGGCTGTTCAGCTACTTTTTTCAATATATAAAAACACAGCGAACAAAAAGCGTCTTACATGGCTCTACAACCAGATAAACGGAGTCATTGAGTGTTTCCCGAAAGAGTGGAGCCACGCGATGCTATACTATATGGCTGATGCTTTTTCTGAGACAGGCGATTTAGTTCAGGCTCTGAATATTTTCGACAAGCTTATCAAATGCGATGAAAAGCCATATCAAGCAGCGGCATTACAGAATTCATACCTTATAACGACAAGTGAAGACTTTGCGGTTGCTTCTGGCTTGGGAGCGAACAGTGCGGTTGGCGCGGCAAACTACAGCGCATATTCTGTGCTTGAGAACGCGGCTCAGTATTTTCCAGAAGGCGATATCCAGCTGTGTGACTTGTGGATGAAGCTTGCAGTAAGTAAATGGAACGGTGGAAATGAAGAAGATGCTATGCGCTGTTTTGTGCAAGCAGAGGACAGTTGTGCAAAAGCGTTGGAAAATATCGACAGTCTGACAGGTATTATACGTACTGATATTTCAAAGATTCAAGAATATCTGGAGCTTGCCGGTCTTTATGAGGCGGAATATTGGTTTACTCATGGCGAAAAAAATCGGGCTGTGGAGTTTCTTCAGGAGCGTGCTGATCCTTCGGGTGTCCGCTACCCGGAGTATATGGTGCAGCTTGCCCGTTATTCAGCTTTGACTGGTCGCAGCGACCTTTGCGGAACATATGCGCAGAATGCTGTTGAAAAACTTGAAAAAACGATGAGCAACACTGTTCTTGTTGATATCCCGGATTCAACAAAACAACTTGCAGGCGAGGCATATTTTTATCAGGCTTATTCGGCTGCAGAGAAAAAAGATTGGAAGAGTGTGCTTACAGCGTGTCGCAATCGTTACCAGGTTACGCAGGTGTACGATTATCCGCAGAGCGTTCTTTTTGCGGAATCACTTTTGCTTGCCGACGGTAGCGATCTTGCTGTCGCAAAGGCGATGGATATTTTTGAAGCAATGTCCCAGACCGAGACGGGTATTATTTCTGTAGCCGACAGGACCAAAGCGTTGCTTTTGACAGGAAAATATGAAGACGCATATAAGCTGGGCGGTAATGTCCGATCCTCTGATGCGGATGATGAATATCTTTATCTTATGGGGCTTGCCGCAACAGGCTGCGGTGTTTGGAAAACAGCAGAAACTTTACTCGGTACGGATAAGCCTTACGGTCTGTATTACACTGCTTACGCTCTTTACCGCCAAAGCCGGACTGATGAAGCATATCCTCTGTTTGCGAAATTCTACAATGAGAATATGTATCACCGCATGGCGCGTAATGCTTGTTTCTACGCAGCCGTCTGCGCGCTTCAGAATGGTGAGGGTGACAATGCTCTTAAATTCGCAAAGCTTGCAGTAGATAAGTCTGTGCTTCCTGACCAAAGAATGGAGGCTTCCGTTCTTTGCGCGAGCATATACAATGATTTCAATAATTATGATGTTGTCAAGAATGATTATAAGACCGCAATGAAGAATTATGAGGAAGCAGAAAAACTCCTTGAAGTATATGCGCCTTCATCTGAATCGGTTTCATTGAATCTTCTTCTTTCTCAGGTTTATTCTTCACATGCTTCGCTTGCAAAACGTAACAACGAAACTGCTACATACGAGACTCTTTTGAGAAAAGCAGACTCATTGCTTTCAAAAACAGAGATGTATTTTAAGACAAACCCTGAGACGCGTGAAGCCGCGGAAGAAGCAGCTTACAGAAGGGCAGAGCTGTATTATTCTTCTGCTGAGTACACTAAAGCAGCTGATTATTATGAGCAGTTCAGAAATCAATATCCGGAAAGTTCTTTCTTTGTGCAGGCTTTGTTCTACAATGCGCTGAGCCTAAAGAACATCGGGCGTGAAAAAGAAGCTATCCTTCTGTTTGAGAAATGCGCCTCTTACGATAAATACAACGACACGTTCGGTTTCCCGGCGTTACGACAGCTTATCGAGCTTTATCGGAACAGCATGAACTATGACATGGCTCTTACGGTTGCGGAGCGCGCCCTTTCTGAGTACCCGGAGGAAAGTAAATTTTCCGGAATAGTAACGACTGTTCAGAATCTCCGTCAGATGGTAGAAGGCACTGATGAGACGATTGCCGCCCTTAAGACAAAATACGAAGAATCTGGACGCAGCTCGACACCGGCAGGTCGCAAAAACGGATTCACTCTCGCTCTCGAATATATGAACACAGTTTCTGACAGAGGGAAGGGAGAGAATATCTTGCTCGATATAGTGGGAGCCGCTTCTGAAACGGGGCTCGCTGCTGATGACCGCTTTATAATTGGCGAGTCTTATGAGCTTCTTGGCTTGTATTACAGACAGCTCGACAGGGACGATGATGCTACAGAGTGTTACCTTTCTGCTGCAGAATGTTTTGCTTCTGTAGACAAAGGAAAAGCGGCAGAAGTTTTGTATAACGCAATAGATATTTTTGTGTCATCGGCCAGACGTTCCGATGCGGAAGCCGTGTACAGGACGCTTGTTTCTATGGATTCTGGTTCGCAGTGGGCTGAAAAGGCAGCTGCTCTTGTTATCGGTTTTTAGTGAGTTTAGAGAGGATTGAATGAAATCTGATAGAATGAAATCTGCTTGGAAAAAAAGAATTATGCTGAACGGATTAAAAAAGACCGCGGTTTTGCTCATGTTCGCTGCTGTCTGTTTTCACGTAAGTGCGGATGACGATGAGATATTGCTTCCGGATATCAGCACGACGATTCTTAAGCCTGATAATGGCATTCCTGTGGAATCGGAAGCAGTTCCTGATTTCAGGCTGCTTTTACCGGAATCGGGTATAGAACTTCCTGATATTGCGGATACTGGGCTTGCTCCAGATACGTTTATTCCGCCTAAAACTGATTATGCGGCAGAAATAAATGATGGTACGGAATCGGTCGTCAGTGATGTATTTATTGAGGGTGCTGTTGGCGGCGGTTTTCCTAGTCTTTTCTCCGGTGATTTTACAGTTTATCGGAACGAAGGCGCGGAGCCTTTCAGCCTAAAATTCTCCCATCTGACTGAAAACGGATATGGTGGACACACTGTTTCAGAAGGATTCACCACAAGTTCTACGACACTCTCTGGACAGAAGCGTTTTGCGTTCACCGACTCGCTCGTCCTGGACCTTGAGGGCGTTTATTCCACAAAAGCAGACGGACTTCAGGGTAAAAGCCCGTTGTTTTATATGCTTTCCAATCAGAAAATATCCGGCAAGGCAGATTTTCTTTGGAGCATCAATGATAATGCGAAACTTCTGTCTGATATAGGAGTCGTGTTCAATAATCAGTTTGCAGGATATACCGGAACATTACAGGATGGTGTGTCTGATTCATCATTTTATTTTATGATTCAGCCTCGTGTCGTGTTTGAATATGCCATTCCGTTCGAGAACGGAAATAAGTTTACAATTCAGACGCGCGTCGGTTACGATGGCGGAACCCAGCAAAACAGAATCTCTGGCGGTTTTGCCTTAAATTATCTTATCGGTGAGTACGGTACTGTGGACACTTCTGTAGATGTAGTCTGGACAAAAAACATGGCATCTTCTGTTGTCGTTCCGTTCCAAATCGGATTTAAGACAGGAAACTCTATTCCGTTCATTGGCTCTGTTTCGGGCGGATTAAAATCTTCGGCGGCGAATCTTTCCGTTCTGCAGGAAAAAATACCTTATATGTTCATGAGCGTTAAGCCGTTTGAAGAATCTTTATGGTTTGCAAATGTGGATATGTCTTTCCCTGTTGAGTTTTCAAGTGGCGAAACAGAGAAAAAGGCGTTTTCTGTGACTAAGCTTGAGCCTTCTGTGGCTATTGATTTTGGAACGACTGCGTTCGGCAACAAATCACTTGCTAAGTTTACTTCGGATAATACTACCGGGCTTATGACAGCAGATGTTGTGGACAGGCTTATCTTTGATACGTCATGTGGTGCGGCTGTGTCATTCCTGGCTGGTGAAGTATGTGACATCAACTTTTTTACAGGATGGAAAGGTTGCTGGTTTGACAGGGATATACTTGAAGAAAGCCATCTGCTATCTGTAAAACTTGGTGTTGCTCATGTGAACGGCAGTTGGGGCGCGGAAACGAATATCGATATATCATTTAAGGGCGAAGCTCCTGATTTGGGAATTTCCGCGTTCTGGGAGCTTACAAAATCTATGCGTCTTGAACTGAAGCTGGCAGATTTTATAAAACTTGTTACCGGTAGTGAACGTCGCTATAGCGGTGATTATTGTGACTACGTGCAGAAAGGCGGCTATGCAGCTCTGTATGTGAAGATGTTTTTCTAAATAATTTTGAAGTTTTCTGTTCGAAGTTTGTTGCGATAATGGAGGTATATATGTTTGAAATGATAAAGAACGGCGGAATCATCATGATTCCAATCTTGATCTGCGGAGTTGTTGCTACGTTCATAATTATAGAGAGAATTTTCTATTTTATCGGGCTTGGAAAAAGCAATCGAAGTCTTATGGCGAAGATTGTTCCGATGATAAGTGAAAAAGATTATGTTGGCGCATCGATTGAGTGCAGGGCAGCTGCAACTCCGACTTCAATGGTTATTGGGCGTGCTTTGGACAGTTTGGATTATTCTTCCGAGGAATTAAACCATGCTGTCGAAACGGAAACAGCGCGCCAGTATCCACGGCTTGAAAGATTTTTAACCGCGCTTGGAATTATTTCAAATGTTGCGACTCTTCTGGGGTTGCTTGGTACTGTAACAGGAAACATAAAGGCTTTTGGCGTTCTTGGCGATGGCGGAACTATGGGAAACCCTGCTATTCTTGCCGGTTCAATTTCGGAAGCTCTTGTAACGACAGCAGCAGGTCTTATAATTGCGATTCCGTCCGTTATTGCGCACAATTTTTTTGTTGTCAAAGCTGATAGAATCATGACTGAAGCAGAAAACACGGTTTCCGACATGATGTTGAAAATTCGACATGGTGAAAGCAAAGAGGTGAGTATAAGATGAGAGGCAGCAGACACCAGCGAAGACCTGGAGCACAAGTTGATCTTATCCCGATGATAGACATCGTTTTTCAGCTCATCTTGTTTTTCTTGGTATCGACAACATTCGCAATGCTTCCTGCTATTACGTTAAAACTGCCATCATCACAAACTTCGGAATCTGTTTCCATAGGGCAAATTACAATAACGCTGGAAACAGACGGCTCAATCTGGCTTAATTCAGATGAAATGGCTTCTTACGATGAGCTTAACGAGCGGCTTTCTTTGTTTGATGAGGTAGAATACGCAGAGCGCAGGGATTATCCGGTTCAATTGGAGGCGGATGAGCTCGTAACGAATGGTGCGATTGTTCATGTTTTCGATATTCTCAGAAAAAACGGCTTTGCGGCTCTTAATTTAAGGACGAAAGACTCGGAGTAGATAAATGCGGATAAGAAGTTCTTCGGATTCCGGCAGCGTTATTGGAAGTTTGATAGTTACAATTATTCTCTGGGCAGTGATGGTTCTTTGCTTTGCTTTGATAAAGCCGTTGAAATTGGAAACAGAGCCGGAGTATATAGAGATAAGTATAAATTTTTCAGATTTTCCGCTTCTTGAGACTGGTGAGCCAGAAATTGAAGAGATAGTTCCAGAGATTGCGCCGCCAGAGCCTCAGCTTATTGAACCTCAATCATCTACTAAGCAAAATGAAACTCCGGTTGAATCTACATCGCAGGCTCAGCAGTCAACGTCACAGACGACAAACTTGCCAACTGCAGCTACGGCGGAACCTTCTCAACCTGTGCAAACTCAGTCAGTCGCAGCAACACCGCAGACTCAGCAAACCACACCGCAGAATGTTTCAGCTGCATCTTCGGCATCTCAAGCTGCGCCATCTTCTACGGCAGCGTCACAGGCTGCTGCACAAACGCAGGCTTCTGTGGCACAACAGCAGTCAGTTCCGCAAACTTCTTCATCGACACCTGTTTCACAGGCACAGCAACAGCAGATTCCTGCCCAGCAAACAGTGAAACCGGGTGAACCACAGTCTACAAAGCCTGTACAGACGAATACACAAACACAGCAAGTACAGCCTGCGCAAGCATCGACAGCAAACCCTGCGCAGAATCCTGTGCCGTCGTCACAGCCGGCAAAGCCGGTTGAACCACAGCCTACGAAGCCTGTACAGACGAATACACAAACACAACAAGTGCAGCCTGCGCAAGCATCAGCAGCGAAACCGGCGCAAGATACAGCCCCGGTTCAGCAGCCCTCGACGACTCAAAAACTGTCCGAGACAACGCCTGTCGTTACTCCGACTTCAGAAGTTGCTTCTGCACCAATAGATACTAAACCCGTTGTTGCGCCGATACCGGAGCAACCGACAACAGCAGTTTCACCCAAAAAAACGGAACCAGCTCCGGTAACACCTGTTACACCGACTCCTGCTTTGCCGGAGCCTGTAAAACAGACTCCGACTGTAGAAACTCCTGTTTCTGCGCCTGTAGTTCAGCCAACTGCGCAACAGCAGGTCGCGCAGTCGTCGCAAACACAGACGACTCAGCCGCAACCTGTGCAGACGAACACACAGCCACAGCAAGTGCAACCTGCGCAAACGTCAACTGCAACTACTGCACAACCAACAGTGCAAACGGCGGCACAACCGCAACCTGTACAAACTCCACAACCTGTTACACAAACGCAGAGTTCGGCTCCGGCGCAAACTCAGCAGACACAGACCTCTGCAGCGGCACAGGCGCAGAGTACGGCACAGCAAACGACTCCTGCTGTTGCGACAAAACCGACGCCTCGCCAGCCTACTGAAGAAGAAATGTGGGCTATGCTTATGGGGGACGATTTTGCCGGAACAACATCATCAGGAAGTTCCAACGCATCTAGGCAACAAGCAACTTCTTCCGCAGGCAGCGGACTTTCTGGCTCAGCTTCGTCGGGCGGAAATTCATCAAATCAGGGTACACAAAGTTCACAAAGCACTAGTTATACTGGCGGTGGCAGAAAAACTGATAATTCTACCGGATCAAGCAATCTTAGCGGTCGCCTTGACAATTTGGCGCAAAATGCAGGTTCTGAGGGCGGAACCGGTTCCGGTGGCAACTCGCAATCAACGCAAAAAGACTCTGATACTGGAAACGGCGGCATGGATGGCGTTATTGACTGGACTGAAGGAAAGTCTCGTAAACTCATAAAACCAGCTATAGCGGATATCCAGCTTTCAGATGCGAGCAAACTCAAAATCGAAAGCAACCTTAGTTTGACTATTTCGTTTACTGTCAATGAAGCCGGAGATATCCCTATAGAAAGCATAAAGATATCTCCACCGCTCCAATGGTCGGACGTGACAACGGATATTCAGCAATATATCTCGCGAAACTGGCGTTTTGAGTCAAGTAATTCAAAAGGTATGGCGACTTTCAAATACACTATAAGCGTAAAATAAAATCACGGCATGAATCAACAAACCCCGGTGCTTATGTCGGGGTGCTGATTCATGATGAAGACTGTATACATCAAGAGGTGCCGGCTGTTCCATCGAATTGGTTCAACCATTCGGAATTAACTGGCACAACCGCGAAAAAGTCATAGAAGTAAGTTTTTTTTCGCGATGCCTTTAGTATATATCGCGTAGAGTCGTTACAACGAGCTTTTTTTGGAACGCCTTTTCCGAAAGCTTTCTGCCGTTCTTATTAGTGCGGAACGTAACAGTTTCCGGCTTCCCTGGAATAATCGTAAGTAAATTCCTGCTGAAAACCCCAGAAATGCTATTAGCATCAAGCAAGACATAAAATGCAGGTTTTTCCGCTTTCAGTGTGATTTTATAAGAGCCGTCTTTATTCTCATGCACTGAATACTTTATTTTTGGCTCCATAAGTTCACATTTTTTTGGTTGTGTGCAAAAAAGTGCGTCGGAGGTAGTTGTGTCTCCGTAAGTAAGTTCCGCATAAACAAAGAAAGAGTCTTCCGGGAAGCCAGTTGAGTTTACATCAGTATTAAAAAAGCAAGTGCTGCAATTTCCGGGAACCTCTTTGTCGGTAATCTCTTCTTGATGCAAAAGGTTTCCGTTGAAATCGATGTATGATATGCGCAATGCCGGAATTACGGAAAGTGATGTATCATTTACGACGAAGCATTTAATTTTTCCGTCTTTTTTGTAGAGAGAAAGCCCGATTGGTTCAAAAAACTGTTTTGCGGCATAGTGCAAGAGCTTCCATTTTCCTGAATACTCAATTGATGACCATGAGGAAACTGGCCACAGATCGTTTAGCTGCCAAATAATTGCGCCCATACATACAGGTCGTAGCGACCGCCAGTAATTTACAGCAGTTTTTATAGCGAGGGCTTGCTGAACCTGGCTCAAATAAAGCATATCGGCGAAAGTTGACGGAACGCGGAAATAGCGAGCGAAGTTTTCAAAGATGATGGAGTTTCCGCCCGGTGACCGCTGGTGAAATTCAAAGACTGGACTTGTGATATTGAAGTCTGTTTTTTCGTCAGCGAAAGTTTTTGTTTCCGAAAGCGACGGCAAAGATTGGTAGCCGAATTCAGAGACGAAGCGCGGCGTAATGTCATAATAAGCTTCGAACGGCTTTTTTTCGTGCCAAACACTCCAATAGTGCATGTCGCCGCAGCCGTCAGAATGCCAGTTGTCGGCAAAGTCGTCGTTGCCGGAGCAAGGCGAGCTTGACCACCAGCGGCGTGAAGGATCGTTTTTGCGAACTTCGTCGCCGACCGTACCTTCGTTGAGGCGGTCGTAGTCAACGACATAAAGGTCGCGGTTTTTGCGAGATTCCTCGTACCAAGTGATTGCGCCAAGGTTCTCGTTGTTGCCGCACCAAAGCGCAATAGAAGGATGGTGGCTCAGACGGCGGATTTGGTGGCGCACTTCAAGACGCACGTTATCAAGAAAATCTGCGTCTGCGGGGTATGTTGAGCATGCAAACATACAGTCGTGCCAAATGAGTATTCCTTTTCGGTCGCAAAGATCATAGAAAACGTCTTTTTCGTAACGTCCGCCGCCCCAAACGCGAATGCAGTTCTGGTTAGCTGCAACGAGGGCAGAAAGCAGCTCATTGTATTTTTGCGGTGTCTGCCGCTCTGGGAGCGCGTCGCACGGAATCCAGTTGGAGCCTTTTGCATAAACAGGCTTTCCGTTCACTTTGAAGTAAAGCGAGCGTCCGTGCTCATCTTTTTCAGAAACTGCTTCAAGCGTTCTGAACGCCAGGTTTTGTTTTTTTATGGAACCGGCAGCTTTTGCAGTGAGCGTGTAAAGCGTGTTTTCGCGGAAAAGCGGCTCGCCTGTTTTCGTGATGTTTTTCTCATCTGCCGGACTGCACCCCGCTGGCCACCATATATCCGGATTTTTTATCGTAAGTGTGGTTTCTATGATGTTTTCGCCGGGAATAAGCTGAACATCAACTGATTTTTCGCACAAAACGGAGTTGCCGTCTGCGCTCGCTGTGACGTTCTCATGTCCGCCGTCTGCGGCTTTTGGGTTTTTAGGCGAGGTCGCCACCTCAGAATCCTCGGAAACAGCAAACGAAAAACGCGTTTTAGTTGCTTTTAAACTTGTGTAAATTGCTTTTATGCCAACTTCCCAGTTTTTTTCTTTTCCAGTTGGAACGGTTGTAGTCTGCACGTAATCAAGGAAACCGGTCGCTGTTTGTACAATTTTTATCGGGCTATAGACACCGCACACCATAAGGCAGATGCCCCAGTCCCAACCTGCATTGCACTGCGTTTTTCGTACAAGGTTCCGGTGGGGCGAATAAATATCGTAAACAGAACAAGGTGCGGGATGTGTGAGTGTCTCTGCTTTCTCGCATGCATGACGCTCCGCTGATTCGAAAACGAGTCGCAGCGTGTTCGTTCCGGCTTTGAGTAAATCAGTTATCTCAAAACGCCACTTCCTGAAAAAATTCTGGCACAAACCGGCTTCTTTTTTGTTCACGAACACGCGCACGAATGTATCTGCGTCCTCAAGCTCTATGAACTGCCTGCCTTTAAGAAAATTCGCGCTTACAGAAAAAGAAGTTTCTGCTTGCCAGTCTGTTTTGCCAACCCACTGAACGTCAAGCTCGTTTTTGCGGTAATACGGATCGGGAATGCATTTGTTCCGCAAAAGCGTTGAATGTACGTCACCGGGAAAGCGCATCGTCATTTTTTTTGGCAGTATTGTTCCTGCCGGAATATCGTTTTTATTGCAAGGTGAAAGGGTAAAATCCCCGTTGATTGTCATGATTTTCATGTCGCTATTCTAGCGTATTTGTTGTTCTTGTGATAGCGGTCGGTAAAACGTGGATTGAAAACAGTTGAGTCGCAAATATGGTGCAATATCTCAATTGTGATTAAAATAATAGACAAACTTTTTTCGCGCTAGTATAATGAGCCAATTTCAAAAGTTGTAACTTTTGAAATTGGCTTGCAAAAACCTCATTGCATTACGGTTTTTGAGGTAAGTTTGGAAATCGATTCAAAATTCGTCTGAATTTTGAATCGAAAGCTATTTAGCAAGTTTTGTAATTCGCCGCACATTTTGGGCAAGATTGGCATCTTTGTAGCGCGGCGCATGGGAGTTTAAAATGATTAAAGTTGATTATCTTTCTTCGGCATCTGGCTTGACTCTTCCTTCTGATTCTTACTTTCCATCCGAACAATCCTTGAAAAACAAGCGTGGGCTTTCAGATCACGAAAAACGCATACTTATCGCAAATAACAACAAAAACAGCAATCCTGACTGGAAAAATGTATATGTTTCCGAGGAGTTTGATCCTGCGCTTGTATGCGACTGCGAGTTTTCGGGTATCGTTGTTATCGGAAGACTGAAAAAGGCTACGCTCCGCTACCACGACCTTACTTTGGAGACAGGCCTTTATCATTCCAAGATCCATTCGTGTGTTTTCGGTGACGACGTTGCTATCCGGAACGTGCATTATCTGTACAACTATCAGATTGGTAACCGCGTAATGCTTTTCAACATTCAGGAGATGAGCTGTACTGATCATTCCAAATTTGGTGAGGGTATCCTGAAAGAGGGCGAGCCGGAAGATAACCGTGTTTGGATTGGCGTTGGCAACGAAAATGACGGCAGACGCGTTCTTCCGTTCAGAGATATGATTCCTGCTGATGCTTTCATTTGGTCGCGGAATCGTGATGACGCCGCGCTGATGGACCGCTTCCTTGAGCTTACCGAAAACGGCAACGACAAAAAACTGAATACGTTCGGCGTTGTTGAAGATGATGTCGTAATAAAGAATACAAGTCTTATAAAAGATGCGTGGATATGCTCGTGCGCGTACATAAAAGGCGCGTTCAAGCTGAAGAATATTACAGTGCTTTCTTCGGAAGCGGAGCCTTCGCAGATAGGCGAGGGCGTCGAGATGGTCAACGGTATTATGGGCTACGGTTCGAAAGTGTTCTATCAGGCTGTGGCTGTGCGCTTTATAATCGGACGCAACTGCCAGCTTAAGTACGGCGTTCGCGTTCTTAACACTGTGCTCGGCGACAACTCAACTGTTTCTTGCTGCGAGCTTCTTAACAACCTGATTTTCCCGTTCCACGAGCAGCACCACAACTCGTCGTTCCTTATTGCCGCCACAATCGGTGGACAGTCGAATATCGCATCAGGCGCGACAATCGGTTCAAACCACAACTCGCGCAGCCCAGACGGCGAGATTCTTGCAGGACGCGGTTTCTGGCCGGGACTTTGCTCCGATTTCAAGCATAACAGCCGTTTTGCGTCATTCGTGCTTGTTTCGAAAGGGTCGTACCAGAGCGAAATGGATATTACGTATCCGTTCTCGCTCGTGAGTATTTCTTGTGACGAGAAGGCTATTCACATAATTCCGGCTTATTGGTTCATGTACAACATGTTCGCAATGGCGCGCAACAACTCGAAATTCCTTAAACGCGACAAGCGCAAGGTGAAAGTTCAGCACATAGAAACAGACCCGCTTGCGCCTGACACCATGCAGGAAATAATGCAGAGCCTTGAGCGCATTATCCAGCTTACGGCTAACTGGCTCAAAGAAAACAAGCTTGAGTTCTGTGGAAACACGGACAACATATATCAGCTTGCAAAAGACTATTTGCATCAGAACCCGGACGCAGACATTGTGCTTACAGACCTTCGTGGCATGAAACGGAACGGTGCAAAGGTTTGCAAGCCTGCCGCCGGTTATAAGGAATATCGCAAGGTTGCCAAATACTTTGCCGTGAAATCGCTTATGGCATGGTGTAAGGCGCATGATACAGCCGCTTTGGAAACTCGTACTCTCAGCGACATTACGCGCGATATTCCGCTTTATACGGAGTGGTCGAACGCCGGCGGACAGATTATTCCGAACGAGAAGCTTTCAGAGCTTTTTGAGAACATAAAGAGCCGCAAGGTCAACTCGTGGAAGGAAGTTCACACGTTTTATGATGACTGCCAGGTTTCTTACTGTGACTGGAAAGCGCGCTACAGCGTGTGGATTCTGGAGCAGCTTTACACGCGCCCGATTGAAGAGTTCGACGCAGAAATTTTCAAGGATATTAAGAGCGATGTAACGATTGTGTCCAACTATATGTACGAGAGCAGCATTTCATCGCGCCAGAAAGACTACACGGATTATTTCCGCACAATAACATACAAGAATGAAGAAGAAATGCTGAATGTCGTGGGAAGGTTGGAAGATAACAGCTTCTTGAAAGAGCTGAAGGGAGATACGGAAGCATTCAATGCGGCATTGGATGCGCTTTTCGCGAAAATCTGCTAAGTGAGCGGAAACTCGCGCAAAGGATTGCCAGCTCGTGCAAAGGAATGCCAGATTGCGCAAAGGATTGGAGGGGCGCGAAGCGTTCTGGACGGTCAGCGAAGCTGAACGGACAGAATGGAGGTGGTGCGAAGCAGCGTACCGGAACCCCGGAAAGCCTGACCGTTCGGTGGCGAATGCTGCCGAACGGGTGCGCCCGTCTCAAAAATCGTGCCTTATGAAAAAAATCTGCTATCCTTGCAAATTTACGAGAGACGCTGTGCTGCTGTTCGCGTAAACTGAACGGTTGTTTTTGTACGGATTCTTGAACATAGCCATGCGTGTCTTCATTTCTGTCATATTGGAGCGAAGCATTTCGCAGTTCTGACGGTTTCTCATGAGAACTTCCTGCTGAAGCTTTATTAAATCGGTCTTGAGATGAGGAATGAATTCGGCTTCCTCGCTGTTTCCTCCGCCAAAAACAGGCGCACTTTTGGATTCATAAAGTTTTTCCATCGGAATTATGACTTTCTGTAGACTTCCGATATTCGCCACAATCTGCTGTTCAAGCTCTGTATGAGCGAGCATGGCTTCCGTATCGCCTTTTTCTATTGCCGACTGTTGCTTTTCGAGCACATCGAGATATTCTCGGAACTTGTTTCTCTGCTGTTCCAGCAATGTCCTGAAACGACGCAAAATAGCAATGCGCTCATCAATTTCTTCTTGTGTCAGGTTGAGTTCTGCCATACGCTGTCCGTTTTATCCGTTTATATCGATATTTGGTCGTGATACTGGCGGTGCAACCGGTGCTGTCGATTCAACCGCAGTAATCCATGCATTCGTCAGCTCGTCCATCATTCTGTGGACGGATTCGATTTTCTGCTTGTCACGTTTTATGTTCGCGTCAAGAAGTTCCTTGTTAAAAAAGACATAAAGAGCCATCAGGTTTTTCGCAATCTCGCCGCCCTTGTCCATGTCGAGAGATGTCATCAGCTCCGTAAGGATATCCTGAGTCTTGATAATGCAATTGTTAAGTTTCTCGATGTTTCCAGGTTCAACTTTGTTGCCTTCACCAAAAAATGATATAGCAGTTCCAAGTTGGCGAACTGCCTCCTCGTAGAGCATCACGATAAGTTTTCCCTGGCTTGCAGTTTTTACGCCTGTCTCTCTGTATGCTGTGTATGCGTTTGTGTAGCCCACTGCGAACCTCCGTCCTTGTTGGTTTGCAAAATCATCTGAGTGCAAATCGATTTTTGCAAATTCTTATTCGAATAGAATATCGGCTTTGGAAAGAAAAACATAAGGAGAGTTTTTCAGTATGTGCAGTGTCATGTGAAAACGGAGCTGTATCAGAATAAAATACGGCAGGATAATGGGATATTGGGCGCGGCCGGCGTAAAAATGCGCCGGCCGGGTGTTCCAGGGCTACGGCTTTCGCCTTCGAACACGCTGGCGCGTGTTTGCGCATCGCGGTTAGGTCAGCAAGCAGACCGTCCCGCTCGCGCACCCTTACACCCCCTCGCGCAGTCAGTTCTTTGTGCGTAAAGTTCCGCGCAAAAGGAGCATACCCCGGAATTTTAAGTTGGGGTTCGTTTCTTTTCCGAAATTTTTCTCTCGACTATTCGCGTTAAATTCCTTATATTAAAATGGTCGGAAGCTTGCGGAACTTCTGACCGATTCAACTTATGCAACCTCTAAAAACTTCAGTTTTAGTATAATATGGCGTTGCCTAATATATTTTTATAAAGGAAAAACAGATAGATGAGTGATCCAGATAAGAAACCTGATAAAAACGATCCGTTCGATTTTTTCAAACTTTCCCCTGAACCAGGAAATAAAAACAAAAAGCCCAAAATACCTTTCTGGGTTATTCTTATTTTGATTGTAGTAGTCACTGCGCTTTTGAATTTCTTTTTGATGTCTCGTTCTACAAATGATACTATTCCTTTCTCTGATTTCCGGCAGATGATTGAGAATGGTCAGATTGTTTCCGTAGAACTTGGTGATACGTATTTCACGGGCTACGGACCTTCTTACAGCAGTTACAATACGTCAAGCGCGGTTTACAAGACTGCCGCCATTCTTACTGAGGATTTTTTGAACCTTCTCAATGAAAAGGGCGTTACGTACCGTGCGACTGTAAAACAGAATAATTTCCTGCTTGAAATCCTTATTAATTGGATAGTACCGATCGCTTTCTTCCTGATTATGTGGAGACTCATCTTTAAGAAAATGGGCGGCGGTCTTGGCGGAGGACTTTTCTCTGCAGGACAGAGCCGGACAGCGGCGGTTGAAGAGGGGCAGGTAAAAACGCGTTTCAGTGATGTTGCGGGTGTTGATGAGGCAAAAGAGGAGCTTGTGGAAGTCGTAGATTTCCTTAAAAGCCCGAAAAAATATACTGATATCGGTGGACGTATTCCAAAAGGCGTTCTTCTTGTGGGACCGCCTGGAACAGGTAAGACGCTTCTTGCCCGCGCCGTCGCTGGTGAGGCAGGCGTTCCGTTCTTCCGTATTTCCGGCTCAGATTTCGTTGAAATGTTCGTCGGTGTGGGTGCTAGCCGTGTAAGGGATTTGTTCAAGCAGGCACGCGATAAAGCTCCATGTATTGTTTTTATAGATGAGCTTGATGCGATCGGTAAGAGCCGTGTCAACTCAATCAACGGCGGTAACGATGAGCGCGAGCAGACACTTAACCAGCTTCTTGTTGAGATGGATGGTTTTGACAACTCAAAGGGTCTTATTCTTCTGGCTGCAACGAACCGCCCCGACGTACTCGACCCAGCGTTGCTCAGACCGGGCCGCTTTGACAGGCAGGTTGTGGTTGACCGCCCTGACGTGAAAGGCCGTGAGGCTATTCTTAAGATTCACTCAAAGAAAGTTAAGATGGGAAGCGACGTTGATTTGGCAGCGATTGCCCGCACAACATCCGGTTTTGCTGGAGCAGACCTTGCCAACATCGTGAACGAAGCTGCTTTGCTTGCCGTCAGGGCGGGCAGAAAGCTCGTAAGTATGGAAGATTTTGACGAAGCAGTTGAGAAAGCTGTTGCCGGTCTTCAGAAAAAAAGCCGCGTAATAAAAGAAAAAGAACGCCGCACTGTCGCGTACCACGAAACTGGTCACGCTCTTGTCGCCGCGTTCACGGACGGTGCGGACAAAGTTCACAAGATTTCGATTGTGCCGCGTGGTGTTGCGGCTCTTGGATATACGCTCCAAATGCCGGAGGAAGACCGCTATTTAAGAACAGAAAACGAGCTTTATGGTGAGATTGACGTTCTTTTGGGTGGTCGCGCGGCGGAGCAGATTGTTTTTGATGAGATTTCAACCGGTGCTGGCAACGACTTGCAGCGTGCTACGGATATTATCCGCAGAATTCTTACGGATTACGGTATGAGCAAGAAGTTCCGTAATGTCGTGCTTTCACAGCGCGGAAGCGGTTACGGAGCCGCGGAGCCTCAACTTGTTCGCGATTATTCCGAAGAAACGCAGACTTACATCGATTCGGAACTTGCGCGCATTATGGAAGAACGATATAAGCATGTCGTTGAGCTTTTGAAGAGCAAGCGCGTCCTGCTTGACTACATTGCGGAGCGGCTCCTTGAGAAAGAAATTATGGAGCAGGCTGAGTTCCAGGAAATTGTCTCTGCGGAAGCAAACCTTTCGGCAAAACAGGA
>JAIKVO010000026.1 GCA_024685655.1 Treponemataceae bacterium | reverse complement strand
CTTCTGGAGAACGCTCTGCAATTCAAGGGCAACGCTCTTACAGTCTTCAAAAAGCAAATCAGCCTGAACTTCTCCTAGGGCAAGTGAGCCTCCGTTTGTGGTAGAGGTTGCAATGCTCTGACCTGTAAGACCATAAGAAATTTGAGTATCACAAGCTTCTACAAGTTCCTTGAAATCTGCAAGACTTCCTGCCATTCCAATATCCTTTATCTCTTTTACATTGCCTACACCTGCCGCAGAACCAGATGTTACACCCAGAAGCATTTCTGCAATTGAATTGGCGCGTTCGCGCACTTTGCTTTCATCTCCATCACATTCAAATATTGCAAGAATAGATTTTACAGCAAATTTTTCAGTCGCTTCGAGCCACAGATCCATAGATGCTTCTTTAAAACACCAAGCCCAGTAAACGCAGCGCAGAACAGATGTACCGTATGGGTTTTCATCATCAGGATCATGCTGATAAATAAGCCACTTGTAATCCTGGTCAAGTTTTTTGTTTGTATTGTTCAGGAATAAATCCCAGCTTCTGTTGAAGTAGAATCGTTCCGGCTTTCTTGTAATAAAGTTATCCGGCTTGTAAGTAGAGCCATCAATTTTCCAGATAAGCTCTGAAACAGAAAAACCATAGTCCAGAGCTGTGAGCATACGCTTCATTTTTTTGTGAGGATTCTTGAAGAGCTGCAAGTTCTTGATAAAATCATAAACCTTTTCGTCTGACTCTCCTTGTACGATATGCATCGGAAAGTTTAGGCTTCCAGTTTTCAGAAGATTCAGAAGAGAATTGATTCGAGGGTCTGTTTTCATTTTTCTGTAAGTTTCAAACGAATCAAATGTACCGCTGATTATATTGTCTGGGTTCGGCATGTAAGAAAGGAAGTTGTGAAGATTGTCAGATATAATCTGCATCTGCATTTCTTTTTTTGTTGGTTTACTCATAAAAAAACTCCTGATACTATTAAAAGTGTAGCATCAGGAGTTTTCTTTTACTGAAATTAAGACAAATTGAAAAGAAATTATCGTCCATCCCATATTTGATTGTTCAGAATCAAATGAATATTTTGATAACTGACTTCGTAGACTTCTGAAATGATTTTGATTGAAACTCCTAGTTGTGCGAGCTTTCGTATTCTAGGAATATCATCATCTTTCAGTTTTTTTTCATTTCGTACAAATCCAGCAAGTCCATAATTTTTGGCGTGTTGTATATTCTCTGACTGAGAACACCATTCTAAATTGGAAACTCTGTTATCTCTTTTTATTCCGTTCTTATGATTAATTTGTGGTAAATTGTCTGGATTTGGAATAAAAACTGTTGCTACAAGCCTGTGAACAAGAAAACTTTTTTTCTTTCCATCGCTTTGTAATTTTACTGCTAAATAACCTTTTTTGTTATTTGAAAGTTTGAGAATTCTGTTCGTAGTATTGTTTATAACAACACCATGTTTATTTACACTATATTTTGGATAATCTGGTATTTGTACAAAACCTTGTGAATTTAAATTTGTATCATCATAAATTAGATTACACAACCTGTTATCCTGTAAATTACTATTCAAATGAATTATATTTCCGAAAGCAAAAGGTTTTCGACAGAACGCTTCAAGAACTAGATAGTCTATGTGCTTAATTGCCTTACTGCCATTATTGATTAGTTCAACTCTTTGAGACTGCAAACCAGAATCTTTTGGTTGTTTAATGTTTCCTGTTGAAATATTTCTTATTCTTCCTTCTGACGAAACTTCATAATTAGGAAAGAATTTTATTGTTTTCCAAATTTCAGCGATTTCTCCTTTTTCCTGTTTTTCAGCTGTTTCTCTATATAAATCATTCAGGTATTGTTTCATATTATTCTCCCAAACAAAACGGGGCATAAAGCCCCACATTTCTTACTTCTTCATATTCTTTTGTTCTGTAACCAATCTGTCAGCCTCAGAAATTATGTCCGATACTTTTTCAAGGATTGCTTCAACGGCATAAAAAGCACTTGTTATTCTGCCATCAAAATTTACAGTTGGTAAACTGTCGATTCCTAAACTCAGAACTGCAAGAGCCTGATCTACACTGTTTGTAAGATTGCAGATAATTATTTCTGCTGCTTGAATTGTTTTTGTGTCTGCCATAACAGACCTCCTGTTAGTTTGGTATGCGGATTTTTTAGAGACAAAAAAAGCCGCAAAAAGTCCTACCACTGCTAACAGGCAGCCCGGGTCTCACGACTTGCGGGGACTTTTCACGGCTATATTTACATAGTCGGATTATACCGTTTTCAACTTTACCGTTATCGTAAAATAAAAAGGGCATAAAAAAAGACACTTATTTTAACAGATGTGTCCGTCTGCTGTTAGTTTGGTGGTAATTAAATACTACCAAACATAATCAAAAAATGCAAGTTTTATCTTCTTGCCCTGCTTATTACGGATTTTGCAAATGTTTTAGCAGCATTTTTTATCGAACTGATTGCAACGTTTCCTGTAGAGCCTTTTTCTGCTGCCTTGATTGCAAGGTAGAGACCATCACACAAGTCGTCGAAGGCTCCCATAGGAAACTCTGTAAGCTGAGTGATGATGTTCTCGCAGCCTTTTACCGGGAAACGGATAAAGCCGTTCTGCACAAGCATCGAATAGCTTCTTATGCGCATTTCCTTCGGTGTCGAACCAACTCCGATGAGCTGAATCGGGAAATAAAGACCTTTTTCGATTCCCAGCTTCTGGATGTATTTGCCGTAGATGCCGGAGAAAACAACGTTTTCCCAGCCGATTGCGGCGAAGTGGTAAGCCTTGTAGAGTATTTCCATTTCTGCAAGCGTCTGCTGTTCTGAACAGGCCTGAGAAAAGCACGGAAGCACATAGATGATTCCGCTTTCCTTGTCACGTGCGACAGGAACTTCTGCAGTTCCGTCATGCGCTCCTGTCGCCGGGTCAACGCCCAGAAAGAACTGCAGCTGATTCCGGGGCGGAAGCTCTGTGTAGCGGAACGCGTCTATCCATTCCATCTGGATAATCCGCTCTTCGTCCGCAAGCGGCTCGTTCATGTATTCAGTGGAGAACGCCGCGACACCGATTGTCTTTTTCTTGTCTTCAAGGCTCTGGATATCCCAGTATTCCGGCCAGAGCGGCGTTCCGTCCTCGCGGATGCAGGAAAGCCGCACGGCTATCCAGTTGACCAGTGTTCCTGCTTCGCACTCTCGGCACAGGCGGCTTATAGGGTCGTCATTGTGGAAGATTGTGTTTACCCAGATTATGAAAGCAGATTTACCGAGGTTGAAAACTACGCGCTTAAGCCAGCGGTGGATTTTGTTGCGCTGTGTAGGGCTGTTTATCGCATCGTCTTTGAGCACATCATCTATAACGATAAGGTCAGGGCGGTATTGTCTGAAACGTGTACCGCGCATCGAAGCTCCGCTACCTTTGCTCTGGATGCACGTTCCGTTTGTAAGCTCAAGGCGGTGGTTAGTCCAGCAGTCGCCCTTAAGCTCTCCGTAATCCTCAAGGATTCTTTCGTTCTCCTCGATTTCTGTCTTAATATTGCCAAGGTTCTCTCCTGCAGCGTCGCCGGACGCTCCAATCAGAAGAACATAGCGTGCGCGGTGCGTGAGAGCGCACCAAAGGACATAGGCGAACGACCATCTGACCGTCTTACCGTGTTCTCTTGGCTCTATGAACATGGCTCCGGAAAGTTTCTGTGTTGGTTTGAGAAGTCTCTGATATTTCTCGCGGACGAACGGCTTGAGCGTGTCCGCTAAATCGTTCGAAAGGCTCCGTGTATTCGCGACATCATAAAGGATTTTCTGGTACTCAGCCGCATCCTCGTAGAAATAATCGGAAAGATAATAACGGCAGAAATAGCCGAAATCCTCTCCGGCGCGTTTCATGCGCTCCTGTTTTTCGAGTAAGCTTCTGTTCTGTCCTGCAAGTTCCTTTATAAGTTCGCTCATTTATTTAATTTCCGTTTTGTCGATTATCGAGCAGAGCCGTGAAAGAAGTTCCGGGTCGCTCTGTATTTCTTTTGAAAGCTCGTCTTTGAGCTGCTGTTTTGCCTTGTCCAGTGCCTTTACGGCTTTCATTCTTGCCTGGCTGAGCTTGAGCTGCGTTTCCGCTATGCGGCTCGCGGAGCTTACAAGCTTCTCCGGGTCGTCAAACTCTAAGCTGTCCACCGTGCGCAGATCTTTCGCTATCAATGTCGAAAGGTGCATTGTCATAGCCTCGGCGACTTCCGTTCCCGGATTGTCCGCGAACACTTCCGCCATTGCCTTTGCCGCTTCTACGGCTTTCTTCGTGTCCGCTATCTCTTCCTCGTGGCTTTTGATTACGCGCCTTATAGACTCTCGCGAGAAAGTGACGTGAAGCCCTTTTTCCTCAAGAAGTTTGTTTACCTCTTCGGTAACATATACGATTGTGTTTTTCCCTCCGTCCCATTTATCGACGATAAGCTCCACGAGCCCGTTGTCGTTTGCCTTGGAGTGTCTT
>JAIKVO010000007.1 GCA_024685655.1 Treponemataceae bacterium | reverse complement strand
CAACCGCCGCAGTAGTGCGTCTTTACGTTTTTCATTGATTTTGGAAATGTATAAATCTTAGACATAGCTCTTCACCTTCTCCATAATCACGTCAAGCTTCGGGATAATTCCGCCCGGCTCGCCGTAGAAATCATGCTCACTTTTCTTTTTGCCGCTGTAAAGGCGGACATCCTGAACCATCTGACCCATGCTCATTTCAACGGTGAGCACTTTCTTTGCCTTTGCGCACGCAGCTTCAATAGCGTCCTCCGGGAACGGCCAAAGCGTAATCGGGCGGAAAAGGCCGGCTTTAATGCCTTCGTCGCGGAGCAGTTTTACGGCCTTCTTGCAGACACGCGCGCTCGTTCCGTAAGCACAAAGAACAAAATCCGCGTCGTCGCACATGAAGTTTTCGTATTGAACTTCGTTTTTGGCAATTTCCGCGTAGTTTTCGGCAAGAGCCTTAACGTGGCGGTTAAGGTAAGCGTCGTCTTTTCCGAGCTTAAGTGAAGCTATGATGTGCGATTCCCTGTCGGCTGTTTTTCCTGTAAGCGCCCACGGCTTTGCAGGAAGATCCTTCACTTCTTCAGGAAGAACACACGGCTCTGCCATCTGTCCAAGGTAGCCGTCGCCAAGAAGCATAACGACGACGCGGTATTTGTCGGCAATCTCGAAAGCCTTTACCGTGTAGTCTGCAAGCTCCTGAACCGTTCCCGGCGCAAGAACAACGACATGATAATCACCGTTACCGCCGCCGCGTGTTGCCTGGAAGTAGTCTCCCTGCGCACCGGCTATGTTGCCAAGTCCTGGACCGCCGCGCATCATGTTGACGACGACAGCAGGAAGCTGCGCTCCGGAAAGATATGAAATACCTTCCTGCTTCAAAGAAATTCCCGGTGAAGAGGATGATGTCATAACCCTAGCACCCGCAGCGGAAGCGCCCATGACCATATTTATAGCGGCAAGCTCGCTTTCTGCCTGAAGGAATGTTCCGTCAACCTGAGGAAGACGCTTTGACAAATAAGCAGGTATCTCATTCTGAGGTGTAATAGGATATGCGAAATAAAAACGACAGCCTGCAAGAATGGCAGCCTCGCCGATCGCTTCGTTTCCTTTCATTAGTATTTTTTTGCTCATAATATCTTCCTTACCCTTTAGTCCTTTTCTATCTCTATTGCCACGTCAGGGCACATGGTTGCGCAGAATGTACACGCAATACACTTGGACTCGTCATTGCAAACTGGATAATGCACACCCTGACCGTTCGTCTGCTTGGACATCTCCAACAAGGATTTTGGACATGCACGGATGCAAAGACCACAACCCTTACATTTCTCTACAGCTATTACAGGTCTTCCTGAAGCCATTCTTACCTCCAGAATATTTTTTTGGCGAAGCCGGACTCGGTTTGTGCGCCTTAAAGCTTAAAGCCCGACGTTTTTTCACCAGCCAGCTGCTCTCGCTGAATTTTCTTCGATTATATAGAACAGATAAAAAAGAAACAATAAAGAAAGAGTAGTTTTCTGCATTTTTACTAAATTTTCTTCAGTATTATTGCATTTTCACTATATTTTTGTATTGCGCAGATTTTAGAGATTTTTGATAATAATTAGAAAAATAAATTTAACACGAAAAATATTATGATTTTTTCAAAATTTTTATCATAAAATACTTCACAAAATACAAAAGTAGTGTATACTAAAGATATACTTAATCATCAAAAAGTGACGACGAAGTAAAACATTTATTTATAAATGCCGATGGCTCCAGAAAAGTTGGGCCTTCCGTATTTAAAAAAGTAAGGTTTATATGAAAGTTCTGCCGGATGCCCAAAAGCATCCGGTTTTTTTATGCCCGCACAAGGTTCGTGCGTGTTTCCCCCCATGTCTACAAAAAAAACGCCACCCAAACTTTCGTCCTAGTGGCGAGGTCTAGTGACCGGAGCAAGAACGCCCCGGCAATTTCAAATTAAGACTGTCTTATTTAACAGCCTCAAAGATAATATCCGCAAGGAAGATAGCTGCCAAAATCCATGTGATAACAGGAACATCTTTGGCTTTCTTTCCAGCGCATTTTGCGATTACGTAAGAGATGATACCGAATGAAATACCCTTTGCAATTGAGTATGCGAAAGGCATTGTCATAATCGTGATGAAAGCAGGAATACCTTCTGTAGGATCGCTGAACTTAATATCCACAACAGACTTCATCATCAGGTAACCAACGAAGATGAGAGCCGGAGCTGTAGCTGCTGACGGAATAAGGAAGAAAAGCGGGCTCAGGAAAAGTGAGAGAAGGAACAGAACAGCCGTAACAACTGATGTAAGACCTGTGCGTCCACCAGCTGCAACACCAGATGAAGACTCAACGAAAGACGTAACTGTTGATGTACCAAGAGCAGCACCGGCTACTGTACCAACAGCGTCTGAAAGGAGAGCACCCTTTGCATTGATGATGTTTCCGTCCTTGTCCTTAAGGTTAGCCTGCTCAGCAACACCCATAAGAGTACCGATAGTGTCGAACAAGTCTGTGAAAAGGAATGTGAAGAAAATGACGAAGAACTTACCAAGAACTGCGCCAGAGAAGTTTCCGAATGAATCAAAGAGAATGCCTTTGAAATCAAACTGGAAGAAATAAGGAGCTTCCGGTACAGAGAATGGTTTCCAGCCTTCAGGAATTGTTGTTACGCCGAACGGAATACCGATTATAGTCGTGATTGCGATACCAAGAAGGATTGCTCCAGGTACTTTAAGAATGAAAAGTACAATCGTGATGATAAGGCCGAGAATAGCTACAAGAGCTGTTGCATTAGCCATATTGAAGTTTACGAATCCAACGATTGTGCCTGTATCAGGAGAACAGATACCTGCGTTTACAAGACCGATAATCGTGATGAAAAGACCGATACCTACAGCAACAGCTTTTTTGAGGCCTTCTGGAATAGACTTGATAATAGCCTCGCGGATACCGCAAATAGAAAGCACGATAAACAGGATACCTTCAAGAAGAACAGCTGTTAAGGCAAGCTGCCAAGAACATCCCATGCTGAAGACTACAGTATAGGTGAAAAATGCGTTCAGTCCGAGTCCCGGTGCAAGGGCAACAGGAAGGTTTGCAACGAAAGCCATGACGAGAGTCGCAATTGCAGCAGACAGAGCCGTTGCTGTGAACACTTTTCCCCAAACCATTCCAGAAGCAGAAAGGATATCTGGGTTTACCGCAAGAATGTAAGCCATTGCGAGGAATGTTGTTACACCGGCGATAACTTCTTTACCGACAGTTGTTCCACGCGCCTTCAGTTTGAATAACTTTTCCATGATATACTCCTCATATTGTTGCCAATATTCTAACCGCAACTCTTCTCCATTTTGCGGTTGAAATGGAACATCTTTCCATTATACAACCATTCACGAATTTCTTCAAATATCCAGACAGTGAATTCTGCTAAAAATCCGTAAAAAAGATTTTATTCAGCACGGTCGCATCAGTACGATTTTTTGTCGGTACCCAGTTCACAGAATCTTTTACAAACGCGCTCTGAGTAAGGTCTCCGCTGTTCTTTACATACGCTGTAGAGAAGCTTGCTATAGGTTCCCCAGATGCAGAGACCGGCGAAAAATAAATTCCAAGCTTTGCGTTCACGGAGCTATCTCCGCTCCAAGATGAAACAGCTTTGTTTAATGCTGTAACAAAATTACTCTGCCTGTATTCCATTTGTGAAACTGCTGCTTGATTATCAAAAATACTCTCCTTCGCTGTATATATCTTTTTTACAAATGAATACATATCTACGAACATATCGCTTGCAGTTCCGACATATGAAAATGATTGCACATCCCTTTTCACACAGTTTAGGACATTCTGTGCTACTGTCCTTGATGTTATGCCGTTCACGACCAATTCCGAGAAATTCTCAAATTTCTGCTTAAGATCCCCCAAATTCGAGAGATTGATAACACTTATAGTAGCGTAAGAATAATTCCTGTATTGTTCTGCGAAAGAGGTTTTAGCACAACCTGCAAGCGTTTCAGGAGAAAGTGCTTCTGGGTTCGATGATGCGGAAGCAGCTCTGGAGGCGGCACTGTTCAAAAAAGATTGATAATTCCAGCCGTTCGACGGTACACTGTTCTCAGAACCTACCATAAACTTCGCGTCATTACGGAATTCCCATGCAGTCTCCAAAAGGGCTCCGTAACATGTATCAAACCCCAGAAAACCGAGTTTTCCGATTGTACCGGAATTACCGAATGGAGACGCAGATATTGCTTCGTGCATTTGAGAGAGCGTCATGTATGAAGAACTGTAATCATCGACAGCAAAAGCTTTCACATGGGAATCACTGTTCGACCCGACTCCACGCCATCCTGTTCCATGCCCCCATATCACTAAACCGTAATTTGTAGCAGGATATAATTTTGTTGCAAAATTCAGGACATTTCGAAGAACGTTGGGATCAGACATATTCAGCTCAGAATTTACATTTTCACTCAATCCGAGCATATTGCAGGAAATTCGCTTGGAAATGATGTTTCCATTAAGTCCGTCTTCATCATGGACAATCTCATACAGACGGGTATCCGTCCAGTCTCCGTTCGTTCCGTCATATCCGACAGCACGGTCAATAAGCGCAAGAACAGTCAACCCTCCGGATTTAAAATCTGCTGCTTCCATTTCGTTAATATCAAGTATCGCTGCCGATTCCAAATCATTGTCTGCTGCCATATACATGACGATTGTCCAATTTCGCCTTATGAACTCAGCAGAAAGATTCTTATTCTCATTCATGACAAGAATACGCTCTGGATTTTCATTTCCATCGTTCCAGCATCTGAACATATATCCAGATTCCGGCACCGCACTGATTTCAACAATTTCGCCACCGGAATAATCTGATTTCGACGGATTCAATATAACG
>JAIKVO010000263.1 GCA_024685655.1 Treponemataceae bacterium | reverse complement strand
ACCAGAAGCGAATTTATAGTTCAGATCGTAGCTGTAAATCTTGTCATAGCCGAGCCGTTTTCTTTGATTCTCAACGATTTCAGTTGCCATAGGAGTTACAGTTTCAAGTATCTGGCGACGATAGCAAGCAACATCATCCGCGTTGTAGTCGCTACGGTTCATGCGTACGTAACCAAGTTCCACGAAATTCGTAAAGCCAAGTTTTTTCGCTATTTTGTCGCGTACTTTAACTAGCTTGTCGTAAATCTCATCAATTTCCTGCTCATGAGACGCATAAAACTCAGCAAGAGCAATGCTCGCACGCTTTCTCGTCGCGCGGTCGGGGTTCTCCAAGAATACAGCCAAGCCTGGAATTGTGTATTTTTTGCCGTCAAATTCGATTTGAGCCGTCGCGCGAATACGGTTATACTGCGTGGAAAGTTTGTTTTCTTCCTGCAAATCTTCGATTATGCACTCGTCAAAGCTTTTTACGCTGTTCTCCAAAAGAACGAAAAACTGTTTTGGGTATTTCTTTTTAAGTTCGTCAAGGAACGGAGAAGCAAGTATAGCTTTTGCCAAGTTCGTTGTCTCGTTTGCATACAACGGGCTGTATTCATCCCAATAATCGTTTTCTTTTGTGTAGAATTCGTCGTTATTGTTGATTGAATGGCGGATTTCCGCAAGAACACTCTGAGTATCGATGTCGATCCGAATGGCGTTTATTTCATCAAGGCAACGAATCTGCTCTTCCGCGCTCTTTGCGTTTTTGAACGCATCAAGCTTTGCGCGGATTTCTGTTTTAACCGTCTCAAAATCTGGTCTTTTGTAAGTCATTTCTGAAAATTTCATATTTATCTCCTTTGAGTATATACAATTAAATCATCTCATCCATATTCCGATTCGCGAACTTAAAAAACTCGCATCAATACAATTTAATAAAACTCGCAACAGTTCAAAAAATTAAGGAATTCTTCTTTTGACTCCTCAAAAATTGCCTCACAGCTGTCAAGCAAGAAGAAATGGACTGCATATCCTTTATACCGTTTATAAAAATCTCTCATCGTAAAATACTGATATCCACTACCTGACTCAAGAAATGAAGTATCGCAATAATCCATATTCATATCAGCAGTTTCTGTCCAAGGTTTTATTACAAGAACCGCATAACCGTGCGATCCACCACGATCCACATAAGCATTTGGATCTGAGTATTCAAAGACAATTATATCATCCCGCTCTGGAAACATATCCACTTGCCAAAAATTAGCAAACATACCAGAACACCTTTCGAACTGTTGATATGCAGCCGTTTCTTCAATCGTATCCGCTACATTTGAAATCATAAGCGTTGTGTATCTTACATCTGACCCATCGGCTCTTTTCGCTGTCAAATAATAAATCATCATATATTGCTTTTCCAAAAACTGTGCTGCACTGACATCAGCGTTTTCTGGCAAGGAAAACCAAAGCCCGAAAGGTTTTAAAATTAATCCGTTTTTTCCGTTTCGAGCTTGACGTATCATAAGCATATCAGAATCTGTATCTGACCCGTCATATTCATGAATAAGATTTCTTATAGAATTATAAATACTGTTTTGTTGAATACTTTTCCCGGAATACTTCTCATATTTTTCAAAAGCATCCAATGCTTTCATCGGCATTGATGCTGTATGAAGGCTCATAGCATAATCATAGAAAAAATCTGGATGAATATATTCTTCCGGAATAAGCTCCTGTACTGATTTCAACAATTCCAAACCATCGTTAAGCCTGACAGAATCAATATAAAAGTTTCCCAAAAACCAAAGACAACGGTAATCGTAGCTTGGAAGTGCCTGAATCGCCAAAAAATTATCCAAAGCCTGGCTATAAAAGCTCGTTTCATCAAGATTATACAGATACGAGGCGATGATGCCTTTTAGCAGCAAGTATTCCTGATTTTCAGGCTCTTCGTTTTCAAGAAGCAAGTTATAAAGCGTTGTAAGATTTTCGACGCATTCTGCGCGTGTATAATTAAAATTCCAATAATCATCAAAAGTGTAGTGGTTAAAAAAATCCTGATGATTGTACGCAAAAACAAGCTCATTCCGGTAAGCATCAATATTCTGCAAACTTCCATAATTGATATGTTCAAGTTCCGCTGAAAAAGCAAAAGAACAAAGAATCAGAACACAAAATAATGATGCACAAACTTTTTTGAAGTGATACATGGATTCATCTTAATGCAAATAGGCATCATTTGCAATTGAACGGCAAACACCCAAATTCTTGTTGTAAATTAAATGATATACTATATTAAAAACAGGAGAAGCAAAAATGAGATTCATTCATACGGCAGACTGGCATTTGGGGAACAGTCTATTTAATATCGACCGCACAAAAGAGTTTGATGCATTTTTACACTGGCTTAAAGATGAGATCATAAAAACAAATGCGGACGCCCTGATTATTGCAGGCGATGTATTTGATGTAGCGAATCCGCCGGTAATATCCAGAAAACAATACAATACTTTTCTTGCTTCTCTTCTTGGCACAAACTGCAGGAACGTAATAATTGTCGGCGGCAACCATGATTCAGGGGCTTTGCTCGATTCTGAAAAAGATATTCTAGATGCGCTGAACATCCATGTGGTAGGCTCGTTGGGCAATATCCCCCCGGAAAAAATAGAAGATATCGTTTTTGAAATTAAAGATAAAACTGATAACGTAATCGGATTATGCTGCGCCGTTCCGTTCGCCCGCGAAATTGAATTGCGGAATTACTACAAGGATAAAGTTGGGCAGGGCGAGCTTTCCGACTGTGCGTATGGTGCGCTTTACTCGCTTGTGAAAGATGCAGCGGCAAAAAAAGCTACTGAGAATAACACTTCCGGCCAAAAGACTTGCGGAAGGAAAATCCCGATAATCGCGACAGGACATCTTTACGCATCTGGCTTGGAAGGTCGCTTAGAAAACATAGATACTGAAATTCGTTGTGATGATGGAAGAAGAACTATTGACGATGTAATCGGGAATCTTGGTTCCGTTCATATTTCTGTTTTCCCAAAAGAGTTTGCTTATGTCGCGCTCGGTCATATCCATTACACGACGACGGTTGCAAAAAATCCTAATGTACGCTATTCAGGCTCGCCTTTTGTGCTTGGTTTCGATGAGGCTCACCTGCCACGCCATGTGCTCCTTGTTGATGTAGACGAGAACGGAGAAACTGGAAAAGAAACAAAAGTTGAGGCTATTAAAGTTCCACGATTTTTTAACTACAGAAGAATAAGCGGAACTGTCGCAGAAATAAAAAACGCACTAGAAAAATACACAAACGACAAGACCACAGCACTCGCGGATACTCTGAACTTACTAGAACCTGTGCCTAGCAAAGAAATCCCGACAATTCAAGGAATTCTAGATTTTTCGGAACCTACACCCGGCACAGAAAACCTCACAGACGAGAACGACCCGATACGCACAGGCAAACCGACATTCCTTGAGCTTTATTACAAGCGTGAAGATGGTGTCAGCATCAATGATGAATTGCTCGATACTATAAAAAATCTCCCAGAAAATGTATTCGTCGTAAACAAAAAACCGCAGCCTTCAGCCCAGATGAATAATAACTTTTATCAGGACATGGATACAGAAGAAATAAAAAACCTTGCGCCAGAAGATATTTTTAAGAGCCTTATCCTGAGCAAAAGCAATATAGACAAAACAGGGCTTTCAGAAGAAGAAGTTGAGAAAAAGCAGGATGAGCTTATAAAAAAATATCTGCCGCTTTTTATGGAAGTTGCGAAAGAAGTGGAATCAGGAGAAAGCGATGAAAATAATTAAAATTGAAATGGAGAATCTTAATTCTCTTAAAGGATATTGGTGCATCGATTTCACACATCCAGACTATGAGACATATCACAATCTTTTTGTAATTTCCGGTGAAACAGGTTCCGGAAAAACGACAATTCTTGATGCCATCACGCTTGCTCTTTATGGAAAAACACCTCGCCAAAAAGTTGTCGCACAAGGCGGAAACGAGATAATGACCCGCCACACTGGATATTGCCGCGCCGTCGTTACTTACGAATGCAAAGCCGGAAAATTCGAATCCGAATTTTATCAGCAGCGCGCACGAAAAAGTCCTACAGGAAATCTTCAAGCTCCAGAATGCAGAATAAAAAACTTGCAAGATAATATAGAAGATACTTGTATTGCGGTGAGCAAACTTGAAGAAAAAACAGCTGGCATCATTCAGTTGAATTATGACCAGTTCAGCCGCTCAAT
>JAIKVO010000252.1 GCA_024685655.1 Treponemataceae bacterium | reverse complement strand
TTTTTGGAAACCTTTGATTTCAGCCTCATAAATGCACAAATGAGCTATAGCAGTGCGCTCTGGTTCATTGCAACCCGCTACAAATGGGATAGTTGCAATTATTTTTGCAGTGTTACTGTTATAAAAGATTTCAGTTTCTTTCTCTGAAAGTTTAAAAACAGTTGAGATTTCTGCTACAAAACAATCCCATTCGGGGATATCGGCTATTTCAATTTTCTCTGCAAGATTTGTCGTAATCGGTCGATATTTCATTTTCTACCTACACATACCTAATGTTATTAAAAAAATAACATTTTTTTGCGAGTATGCAAAGGTCACTTTTTCTATAAATGACCTTTATATGACCTTGCTGTGACTTGGTATTACTTGAAAAACAGACAATTTCCTATACCATACCACTATAATCCATCACTAAGTCATAAACAAGGAGGCAAAAAATGACTTTTGAAATTGAATTGCTTGATGTTCATCAGGACACTCCAAAAACTTGTGAGACCGGCGGTTTTTATTGGGGGTCTACTGGTAGTTCTGGCTGTGGTTGCTAAGAATACAGAATAATATAAAAACTATTCTGTATCAACTCAAACAATTGTTTATCTATGTTGTTGAAGTAATGAAAATAAAGCTGAAAGTCTTGATGAACAAAAAAATCAAGGGATTAAAAAAAAGTAATTTTTCTAGTCTTTATTTGAGAGATAAGAACTGTATTCTAATTCCTAGCCACAATGATTTTCTTGTTAATAACAACAAAATTTCAATAAATGATTTTGTAGGATTCATTAACTATATCACTGAGTATCATCTACTACAAATAGCATAAAACAGGAATATACAATGAAGAACATTATTTTATTAAGCTACAGACTGAACAAAGCAAATAGAAAGGATACGCGCCTAATAAGATTTCTTATTACGTTTGTGTTTTCGATTATTCTGGTTTTTACAAATGCGCTATTTTCTTCATTTGAAACAAATATTACAAGCAGTACAATTTGTAATCCTGACTTCATTATGTCAGGTAAAGCTAGCAAATACATGCTTAGCAATAACGGTGATTTACGCAAGCTGTGCATACCACAAGAACAACTTACTAAAATATATACGCATTTTGATGTTATGTATGATATACATGAAGGTTACAGTTTTTATACTTATATTTCTCAAATTGACTCAACAAAAAACGAAAAAACATTGGTAACGATTACTGATTACGACGTTTTCTGTGCTAAAATTGTACGTCAAATTGATAACACTTCATATAAAAATAGGCGCAGTGTAAATATATTTGTGAACGAGTCGTTTTTTAAGCTTTTCGATGAAAATGCAGAATTCCTTATCAGTTTCAACGACTACAATACAGACATGACACGATTGCGACTTTCGGTTTGTGGTGTAATAGAAAGCAAAACTTCTGCAGGAAACGGAATACCAGAGATATACATCAGTCTGGAGAACATAAAAGAATTCTTTTCTATTCCAAAAACATACTCATTCCCAGTCTTTGTCTACAACAAAAACGCAGGTAATATGAAACTTTTCAGTCCTTCATATTTAATACTGAAAAATCGACTTGAAAAATACTGTGCAAAAAACAATATGAGCTTACAACCCTACTACTACGTGGATAAAGAAAAGCGAGATACATTTGATTTTTACATAACAATAGTTACTACTCTAGAAATATTGATAATTATGATATTAATCTACACCTTAATGGTTTGTAATAGCATAAGTTACAACAAGCGAAAAAAAGATTTTATGGTATTCAAAGCATTTGGATGTACCAAAAACGAACTTTTTTTAACAATATTTTTGGAAAACTTATACATCTGTTTTAAAGCGTATATAATTGCATTGATATTAAGTTTTATCGTTGGATTGTTCGCAAACAACCTTTATTTTGCAGGTATAGTTTTAAATTTACAGTTTAGTTGGCCCGGTTTTATTGCCGTAACAGTGTTTTTTATATTGACATCGATTTCATCAATAATAAAGTCATGTCTCTCGCTTTCAAAACAAAAAATAACACAAGGGGATAGGTAACATGCTAAAGTACCTGCTTAAAAATCTTAAATACTCAAGAAAGATATACTTTTCTTACATTTTACTTACATCTATCCTGAGCATGATAATTTCTTCAGTAATTTTTTTAACGAATTCAATAGAAATTAATGCCATTAGTTATTCTAAGCTTATGGGTGACATTGAGATAGGAATATTCCCTGACAGTGATATTGAAAAGAAATTTTACAATAAGATTCTGGATACGGATTTCAATGTGGACGGTATTTCCATAAAACGATTGGAAGAAATGCCATTTTTATTGGGAACTTTCAGTTACAATACAGATATAAAAAAGATTATGGTTATTCCAATGAGTTTTCTTTGTAAGCTTGATAGTAACAAAGCTGAGTTTAGTCTTTCTCCGGGGGAAGCTCTTGTTCCTTCAACAATGGAGAATATTGAAGAAGGAATCAAATATTCATTCGTTTTTGAAACAGAGAACGGTATGTCCAATATTATTCAAGGTACCGTAAAGGGACATTATTATTACAATTCTATTTTAGAAAATGCCGTTGTTTTTTCCGATGAGGATTTCAAAATTATATTTGAGAACAGGTATTCTCCCGTTTTTCTTCTATTTGTTAATGGGTATGAACAAAAACTGTTGCCAATGGGTGATTTTCAAAGAATAGCTACTTACATAAAAGAATCATTTAATGAGTTTTCTGGAAAATTCTATATTTCATTCAGTTCCAAGAACACCTTTGATTATATAGAGCGATTTATAAAACTGTTTTATACAATTTTATTGATTGTAGTTATAATAGTTTTGTTTATTTTATTTACTATGGCTGTTAGCATATCCATGACTCTGCTTGACGAACGCAAAAATGATTTAGGATATTTTATCTCATTCGGAATGAGCAAAAAAAAGGTTATTACGTTTTTTTCCACTGAATCTTTTATTTTCGCAATAATAGGAACTGGCATCGGCATTTTTTTATCATTTGTCCTTTCATTTTTTGCGCGGTTCATAAATATAAATTCGAATACCTTTATTCTTCGCATAATTTCAGAGCAACTTGCAGATTTGTATAAGTTTTTTAACTTCAGGAATGTTCTGTTTCCTGTTTTGTTTTCGTGTGTTATGCCCGCTTTTATATATAACCTGTATATACGTTATAAATGCAACCAAACCATTAAAGAAATAACATGCTAGGCAGAAAAGGTCACTCTGTAATAATAGAAAGTGAGTTTTGCCAAAAGTTCTAATAGGAGGAAAAATGAGAAAACAATGGTTGATAATTCTTTTGTTTTTTGTTTGCTTTTATTGTTCAGCCCAAATGAAAACAAATGAAATCCTTAAGAAAGCTGATTATCTGTGTATTCCGCAGATAGCTGATTTTAAATGGGATTTAGAAGTATACTATGCAGACGGTTTTTCTTCTACATCTCGTTTTTTAGCAAAAAAACAAAATAAAAGCAAATTCATGTTTTACACATTCTATCCCAATAAAAACTTTGGTAATGTGTATCTTCGCATAGATAATGACATATGGGAATATTTCCTTATGGCAGATATTGTTCAACGCAGTTCCATGCAAAATAATATACTCAACTCAAATATAACATTCTTTGACATTCTTTTTGATGACTTGATTGAATTCTATGACGCACAAATTACTGGAAACAAGATAATCGAAGTCGAAGGAAAAGATGTTGATTGTATCGTACTCTCCTTACACACGAGTAAAAAACAGCCACAAGGTTATCCAAATGTTTTGCTGTATATCGACAGCAAAACAAATCTCCCTGCTAAAAGAGAGTATTACTCACAAAACAACGTGTTACTAAAAGTTATTTATTTTTATGATTATGAATTTAAAAACTCAAAAATCAATGCTTTTACCTTCAAATCAGTCAGCACAACGGTACCTGATGAATACACTATCGCAAAATTTTATGATATAGACGAGAAAAGTTCCATGGAAAACAAGTATTTTACAATTGCGTTTTTACAGAACTGGATTCCAAAAGCGGAGGATTTAAGATGATAATTCTTGAAAATGTAAGCAAGGTCTATAAGTCAGGAGAAGAACAAATTCATGCGTTGCGAAACGTTTCTCTTTCAATAGCCGATAAGGATTTTATAGCCGTAACAGGTCCTTCTGGATCAGGTAAAACGACATTATTAAATATTATCGGTATGATGGATATTATAACTTCTGGCAAAGTTATGGTTGATGGTACTGATTATACCAGTGCATCAGAAAAAGAACTGTGTATATTTAGAAAAAAAGAACTTGGTTTTATCTTTCAAAATTATAATTTGGTCTCTGTATTTAATGTATACGAGAATATAGAATCTGCACTTCTTATTTCTGATGACAACATAAAAGCTGCTGAAAAAAAGATAAGAATAAACAAGATGATTAAAAATGTCGGACTTACAGAGTTTAAATCACATCTTCCGTCAGAGCTTTCTGGCGGCCAAAAGCAGAGAGTAGCGATTGCAAGAGCATTAATTAAACATCCTCATTACATTATAGCCGATGAGCCTACCGCAAATCTTGATACAAAAAATGCTTTTGAGATACTGAATATTATGATGCAAATAAACAAACAAATTGGAACAACTTTTATTATCTCAACCCATGATGAACGTCTTCTCAAGAATATCAGCAAAAAAATAACTCTTGTTGACGGAGCATTGGCATGAAAAAGAGTTTCTTTTTCTTTCTACTGTTTTTTTTCAGTTTTTCTTTGTTTGCTGCTGATTTGATGGTAATTCCCGATTTTTTGATTTCAACAGGGGGAGCATTAACCCGTACTTTTGACAATGACAAACCATGCAATGTAGATTTTTATTTCACCTTTAGTGGGGAACTACGTTTTTTAATACCAGATACGCTTTTTGATCTTAATTATTCACTACAGGCAGATATTGGTGACGTAATTAAACTTGATTTCAGAAAGTGTCATGCTAAATTTTCTTTATCCGATTATATTTTTTTTCAAATCGGACGATTTAATCTAAACTGGAATGATAATCTTGTGTGGAATGTTTCGGATGTAATCAATAACAAACAATTTGCGTACTCGAATAAAACAGTTACAGGTAAAGATGCTTTAGAAGTTGCCTTTAATTTGCCATTCAATTCTTTTTCAATGGATTTAACCCTTGCCTCTGTGTTTTCCGAGCAAATAGATAAAACTTCTTTCTATTGTAGATTGAATGCATTGTTTTATCCAATAGAGATTAAGTTGAAAACTGGATGGCAATATGGTAAATATCCTATCGGTGGTTTAACATGTATATCATCTTACAAGAATTTTAAATTTGCTATTGATACAGCTTTACTGCCGGGGCAAAGTTTAAAAAAGAAAATGCTTCTCAACGATGAAACACTTCCCTGGAGAATTTCGGCACAAACATCCTATAATTTTTCACTACAAAATCACTATTTTAGCTGTCAGGTGGCATACTTATTTCAATCTGATGGTCTTACAAAAACTGAAGAAGATTTACTGTTTGCCAACGGAATTTCTGCTACTCATAAAAGTAATATGAGCAATACTTTTATGAGTAATTATCGGCAGTATATAAATATAGAAGTCGATTACAACTTTAGAAAAGACATACAAACTGCTTTACGTTTTTGGTTGAACTGCGAAGATTTAAGCGGATGCGTAATGATGAGCATAAATTATATGAAACTCAGTATTTTCGATATAAAAACAACATTCCTCATGTTTTATGGGGATAATGGAACAGAAAGAGATATATCACCTTTCCCATATTCCGTAGGAATAAGCTTAGAAAAGAGTTTTTAAAATCTTTATAGGTTTAATATCAATTTTTCGAAAATAACTTATTTCGCTTAAAAAATGTCATCATCCAACTCAATCCGTTATTTTTTTGTATGTTATTGCCGTGTCAACCACGGCAATAACATGCATTGCCCGTAGCATTTAGCCGCCCAGATACGCACTCCGAACTGAATCATCAGAAATAAGATCAGAAGCTTTTCCTGTTTTCACGATATTTCCAGTTTCAAGGATATACGCCCTGTCCGCAATCGACAATGCTTTGAACGCGTTCTGCTCAACAAGAAGAATCGTCGTTCCGTCCTTGTTAATCTTCTGAATAATAGAGAAAATCTCGTCAACAAGAATCGGCGCAAGACCCATTGAAGGCTCGTCTAGCAGAAGCAGCTTCGGTTTTGCCATAAGCGCACGTCCCATCGCAAGCATCTGCTGCTCACCGCCTGAAAGCGTTCCTGCAAGCTGCTTAATTCGCTCTTTAAGGCGCGGGAAAAGCTCGAATACATTTTCCATATCAGCCTTAATTCCGGGCTTATCTTTACGTGTATATGCTCCCATCTCAAGATTCTCGCGCACTGTAAGATTCGAGAAAATGCGCCGTCCTTCCGGCACCTGAATAAGCCCCGTCTTTACGATAGCGTCCGCTGGAACGGATGTTATATCAGTATCCTGAAATGTCACCTTTCCCGCAGTTTTCTTTATAATATTAGAAATTGCATGAAGTGTCGTAGTTTTTCCCGCGCCGTTCGACCCGATGAGGGTAATTACCTCGCCTTCATTTACGGAAAAAGAAATCCCTTTCAACGCCTGAATTGCGCCATAATGAACCGTCAGATTCTCAACATTCAGCAAAGAACTCATAACCCAGCAGCCTCCCCACCAAGATATGCTTTAATAACTTCCGGGTTCTTCTGTATTTCTTCCGGAGTTCCCTCAGCAATTTTCCGACCGTAGTCAAGCACGACGATTCGCTCGCAAATACCCATAACAAGGTGCATATCATGCTCAATAAGAAGAATCGTCAGGTTGAACTGCTTTCTTATGAGCGCAATCAGCTTCATAAGCTCATCTGTTTCCTGCGGGTTCATACCAGCTGCAGGCTCATCAAGCAACAAGAAAACCGGGTTTGCCGCGAGCGCACGCGCTATTTCAAGCTTGCGCTGTTTTCCGTAAGGCAGGTTTTTGGCAAGCTCACCGTAACAGTCGTCCATCTTAAATAGAGTCAGAAGCTCGTGAACCTTGTTCGTCATAATCTGCTCGTCACGACGGAACTTAGGCGTGCGGAAAAGAACATCAAGCGGATTAACCTTGCGGTCAGAATGGAGCGCAATGCGGATATTGTCAGCAACCGTAAGATTGTTGAAAAGTCTGATGTTCTGGAACGTTCTTGCAATACCGATTTTGTTCAATGCGGCAGGACTTGCTTTTCCAAGGATATGAAGCGTCCCGTTTCTGTCGTTGAACGTTATCTGGCCGTCTGTCGGCTTATAAATGCCCGAAAGCATGTTGAAAACTGTCGTTTTACCGGCTCCATTCGGACCAATAAGACCGAGCAGCTCGCCTTTGTGAATATCGCACGAAAAACCGCTGACAGCGCACAATCCACCGAAAACAATGGAAATATTATTTATCTTCATCAAAAGATCATTGTCTTTACTCATTGTCTTCTCCTTTTACTTCACTTTTTGCGGCTGCTTTCTTTTTGAACAATCCCATTAACTTATCCCATGTCTTTACAAACGAAAGCTCTTTCATACCTAAAAGTCCCTGCGGTCTGAAAAGCATTACAAAAATCAGAATCAGCGGATAAATAAGCAGACGATAATCTTTCAAGAAACGCAAAACTTCCTGCAGACCAGTAAGCACGAATGCCGCGACGACAGAACCTGTAACAGAACCCATTCCACCAAGAACAACGTAGATAAGGTGATTTATCGAGTTGTTGAACGAAGCCAAGTCCGGCTTTATAAATCCAATGAAAGGTGCGTACAGAGCACCACCAATACCGGCAATGAACGACGCAATAACGAATCCGGTCATCTTATACTTGAAAACACCGATTCCGTTAGAATTAGCCGCAATAGCATCCTCGCGCACAGCAAGAATCGCACGACCATAAGTAGAACGCAAAAAGTTCTGAAGCAAAATGATAATAACAACAAGCGTTCCGATTATCGCCAAATACGAAATCATTGCACCATGATCAAGCGATGTCGTAAAAACCGTACTGAACTGCTTTCCGTTCGGACCGCCTGTAACATCTTTCAAGTTGACTAGGAAAATCCTGATAATTTCACCGAATGCAAGCGTAACAATAGCAAGATAGTCACCTTCAAGCTTGAGCGTCGGAAACCCGATAAGGAATCCGAAGAACGCAGCGATAAGCCCCGCCAAAATGATGCTTATAGGAAGCGGAATCTTGCAGTTCACCGTGAGCAAAATAACAGCGTACGCGCCTAAAGCTTGAAAACCAGCTTGTCCAAGTGAAAGCTGACCTGTTATTCCGCTTATAACATTTACTGATATAGCCATTATCGCGTTTATACCGCCAAGAGTGATTATCTGTGCTGTATAACCGTCGATTACATTCATTTCTATTAAAATAGCCGGTACAATAACGGCAGCAACCGCTATAATTCCTGGAATAAGCATGTTTCGCAAAACTTTATTCTTCATTTTTTCCTCCCCGTTAAACTTTTACGCTAGTTTTCTTGCCGAGGAGTCCGGCTGGCTTAACAAGCAGAATGATAATCAAGATGCTGTATGAAATGGCATCCGCATACTGCGAAGAAAGATAAGCTTTTGCCATCGTTTCTATAATACCAAGCATAACACCACCTATCATCGCACCAGGAACAGAGCCAATACCACCAAGAACGGCGGCGACGAATGCTTTAAGACCTGGAATGTAGCCCATTGTCGGGTCAATTTGCGGGTAAGCGGACGCATAAAGAACGCCGCCTGCTCCAGCCAACACAGAACCGATGACGAACGTTATCGCTATCGTTCTGTTGACAGAAACACCCATCAATGAAGACGCCCCCATATCATGACTGACGGCACGCATTGCTTTTCCAGTCTTCGTATAGTTGATTACGTAATTCAAAACTATCATCAAGACAGCAGACGCTATAATAACGATAAGCTGGATATTTGAAATTGATATAAGTCCTTCCGGATAAGAAGCCGTACGCAACGTGAAAACCTTTGACGGCATTGTCGGGAATTCGCGAGGATTCGGTCCAACGAAAGGAAGAACACGCATAAGATTCTGCAAAATTAATTCGACAGCAATGGCAGTTATCAAAGAATTTAGACGCGGTGCATTTCTGAGAGGTCTGTACGCACACCTTTCTATTACAAGGCTAAGTATTGCGCACATCACCATTGATGCGATGAATGCCATAAAAAGTCCGAAAGGTGTCGCTCCGAAGGCTTTAAGCACGAAATACCCTGTATATGCGCCTATCATCATAACATCGCCATGCGCAAAGTTAATCAGCTTTACGATACCGTAAACCATCGTATAACCGAGTGCAATCAAAGCGTAGATACTTCCGAGTGACAACCCGTTAATCAGCTGTTTTAAAAATGTATCCAACATATCCTCCAAAAAAGCGAGAAAAGTCACTTTGTATCCATGAAAGGATTCGCAACTTTCTATAATCTTCTTAATTTTCCTTTGATTTTACACTAAAAAAACAAGAAAAAAAAGGGGATGCTCCACAGGAACATCCCCTTTAGAACGTTTGTTCTTAAAGAACCAACTAGTTCAATTAGTCCAATGTTACTGTCGCATTATATACTGCTTCAAGTTTTCCTTCAGCATTCTTTACAAGTTCAATCATAACTGCTGACTTAACAGGATTATGTTTTGCATCGAACTTGATGTGACCAGTTACGTAATCTGCATCGATTTTCTCAAGCGCATCACGAACAGCTTTGGCATCAGCCGTACCTGCCTTAAGAATTGCATCCTTAAGAAGATACATTGAGTCATAACCAAGAGCAGCAAATGCGTTTGGCTCTTTGTTATACTTTGCCTTGAAATTCTTTACGAAAGCCTGTACAGCAGGATCGCTTGAGTCTGCTGCATAGTGGTTTGAATAGAAACCGTTCAGAACCTCGTCACCAGCATTGTCCGTAAGTCCGTCCCATCCATCAGCACCAATAATAGGTGTATCAATTCCCTGGTTGCGAAGCTGCTTTGCAATAAGAGCAACCGTTCCGTAGTAATCAGGAAGATATACTACATCTGGCTTTGCAGCCTTAATCTTTGTAAGCTGTGCGTTAAAGTCTTTATCACCTGTGCTGTATGATTCTTTTGCAACGATTGCTCCACCATTCTTTGTGAATTCACTTATGAAATTCTCAGTAAGACCTACAGAATAATCATTTCCAATATCATAAAGAATCGCAGCGTTCTTAGTATTAAGATTCTTCGCAGCGAACTTACCACCGATACTTCCCTGGAAAGGATCGATGAAACATGTGCGGAAAATGTAGTTTCCAGCATCTGTTACAGCTTCAGCTGTTGCTGCCGGAGCAATCTGAACAACTCCCTGAGCCTGAGCAGATGAAGTCAAAGCAATTGTACAACCAGAAGTCAAAGAACCAATAACAAGTCTGATTCCATCCTGCGTTGTAAGCTTCTTGTATGCATTTACAGATTTAGCAGGATCTCCTTCATCATCCTCTGCAATATAAACAATTTTTTTACCGTTAATTCCACCAGCTGCATTGATTTCTTCAACAGCAAGGTTTACACCATTTGTACACTCAACGCCATAAACAGCTACAGCGCCAGAAAGAGGAGCAATACCACCAATCTTGATTGTATTCTCATCTTCTTTCTTACCACCTGCGAATACCATTGAAACCATAAGCAATGCAATAACAATGCTAACAAGTAACTTTTTCATAGTTCTTCCTCCTACATCTAAAGATTTCTCTAAAGTTATTATGATTATACTTTTTCTATAAAATCGTGTCTACTTAATCTATATTAAATTTCTGAATTATTTTTAAAGTTTTTGAATATTTATCTTAAACTTTACATTGCTCACGCCGTCTCCCTTAGCTGAAAGAAAGTGGCTTGAAGCTTCACTGCGGAATTCCTCACTTCGTTCGTCAATACTTTCATCTAAGGGAACCCGCCGGCTACGCAATGTAATCACCATATACGTCAAATCGTAATTTCCAAATAATTCAAAAATTACTAACACCATGCCAGAAAAAAACAAAGCCGCCCAACCCCGGATTCCCGTTCGTGAGCGGCCCAACGTACCTTTATAGTACTAACAGAATGCTGCGTTATTTGCTGTTTTTAAGTGCAGCATTACAAAATTTGCAGATTTTAACTTTCGCACCATCAAGTTCTGTTTCGTACAAAACCTTGATGTTCTCTTTTTTACAGCGTGCGCAAGTTCCGCGTCCATGAGCAGGAAGCTCACGAATACCTTTTCCACGATGTGCTTTTGACATGGTTTACTCCTTGTTCTCAGCTGGAGCTGACTCTTCTTTAGCAGGAGCAGCCTTGGCAGTTTTTTTGGCAGCTGGCTTTTTAGCAGCTGTTTCACCAGTTTTCTTGGCAGAAGCATCAGCCGTTTTTTTTGCCGTTGTCTTTTTTGCCGGCTTTTTCTCAGTTACTGGAGCATCAGGTTCTTTGGCAGCCTTTTTTGCTTTCTCAGCTTTTTTCTCTGTTGACTTTCCTGTATCAAGCTTGTAGTCAACGAGCTCAAGAATAGCCATATCTGCGGCATCACCCTGACGGAAACCAAGCTTCATAATGCGTGTGTATCCACCATTGCGATCCTGCATTCTAGGACCAATATCCTTGAAAAGCTTAGCAAGCACGATTTCATCCTGAATAAACCTTGCAGCCTGTCTGCGGTTATGAACTGAATCGACCTTACCGCGTGTAATGAGCTTTTCAGCGAATCTTCTGACTTCAAGAGCCTTAGCTTTTGTTGTCGTAATTCTTTCATATCTGAAAAGCGATGTTACCATATTCCGTAACATTGCACGGCGATGTGCCGTTGTACGTGAAAGGGGATTAAATCCCATT
>JAIKVO010000223.1 GCA_024685655.1 Treponemataceae bacterium | reverse complement strand
GCGTTATACCAAGAGACGCTTCCGTCTTTGTTAAGAACAAGAAGAAGGTTGTTATTGCCTGTTGTTTTAACAGGAAGCGCAGCAAAACGTGTGTATACAAATCCTTTGCGTGTTCTTATGTTTATTCCATAGATCTGGTCTTTACCAATATTTGTGTAAAGGATTCCATTATTGAACCAGGTAAACGCCTGTGTATCCTCTTCGTTCCAGGTCATAATTGCGCTGAATTGTTTAGTTGAAGGATAGAATGAGTAAATCTGTGTCTGTTTGTTCTCGCTGGAATAAAGAACACCGTAGAAAACATTTCCACCGTTTGTTCCATTAGAAAGTCCGAAAGATACTTCTCCTGTTACTGGTAATGACACTGTTTCCAATGTCTGTGTATCTACCTGAATCAACGGTGATTTCGGATTCGTAGAAGCTGTTTTTGAAACATATAAAGCGTTGTCAGAGAACAACAATGCATCCTGAATACCGGTACCGGTGAATACATCTTTTGCTTTTCCTGTGCTGAAATCATATAGTTTTACGGTGTTACCGCCTTCAATTATAACGAGTTTGTCATTGAAAAGCTTCACACTCTGTAACGATTTAGAAGGTGTGTATATGGTTTTGTTTATCCATCCTGTCTCTGCCGACGTAAATACGATTGGTTGGGATTTACCTTTTGACCAGAGAATAAGACTGTCTTCATCCTTTGTGATGAGGTTTGTATATTCCCTGTTGATTGTGACAGGTTCTATTGTTTTGTCTGTATATGATGACGTGAATACGGAGTCTTCGGTTAAGAAATAGAAAGTGTCATCAATTGAATCAATATCATAAATACGGGAATAAATCTGTTTTGAGCCCATTGTCATAAGGCATGTCTCGGCGGATGGGGAAAGATCAATATAATGAATAGAACCATCCTTACATGCTGCATAAAGGGTATCATCGTTTTTAGTGACGGCTGTTATTTCTGAGTTATTCGTAGTCGTTATGTATTTAAGAATTACCGGCCGTGCGCTTATGTTCGCATAATCTGCAGATACCATTTTTAACGTATAGTTTGTGCCGTCATAGTCGAGGAAGTAGAGTGAACTGTCGTTCCTTGATGTTGCAATAAGCGGTTTTTTCGCTTGTATACGTGTCTGTAAAGTACCTGTAACGCTGTTGAAAACATATATCAAGTTATTTTTCACACCAGCGAAAAGAAGGTCATGGCTGAAAAGAACCGGCTGCTCAAGACTTTGCTCAATATTAAGTTCTGCTTTTTTTTCGCGTGTGCTTAAGTTTATGTACTCTAGGTGTCCCATAGGCGTATAAAGGACACAGCTTTTTTCAGTTGCGCTTGTTAGGGCTAATGTTACCATCTCGATGGAATCTTTAATTTTTGAGATGACATCACCTTTCTGATCAAGGAAATAAATACCAGCCTCTGATGTTGTTCCGACCATCAGATATGTGCCTTTTTCTGTGTACTGTAGAGAAGAAACTGTATATGGAACACGCTTTGCGTATACTTTCTTTTGTGTGCTCCAGTCCCATACTGAAATTCTGTTTATTGAATATCCGTCAGTCTCGTATATAGCAATGTTATTATTCTTTGGATTGTTTGCTATCATTTTAATTTCAAGATCTGAAATCTGATAATGTTCGCCAGTTCCGTCCTGCTTCCAGTTTATAACGTACCCGTCCTGACCAACCGTGAAAAGAGAGTCTTCTGTCATCTCCATGTCATTTATCTGACCGTAATGAGGCTGACTTGAGATATGTACATCTGCAAACATAGCGGATGATAGAATCAATAAGCATAAAACAGTTATCAGCTTTTTCATGATAGTCTCCAATATTCAGGCCGGCTGCAGAACTGTGTTTTGTTGAAACTGTGTAATGCACTGCCGGTGTATGTTTAATTCTAAGTATGAATAAAGTAATTTATATCGCTGAATAATGCAATAACAAAAAGTACCACAATTATTCCTATGCCAACGAATTGTATGTAATACAAAAACTTTGGTTTTATCTGCCTTTTACTGATAAATTCTATCAAAGCAAAAAGAATAAGTCCACCATCAAGGATCGGAATAGGCAGAAGATTCATTATAAAAAGCGAAATACTTATGAGTGCCAAAAAATTAAGTACGGAAACGATTCCAGTGGAAAAACCTGCCTTAAAACCGGCTTCTGCAGTCTCACCAATCATTTTTGTTATGCGGGCGGGACCAGATACGGCCTGTGTAAGGTCGATCCCTTTGAAAAGAAGCCCTATGCTTTTTATTGTAAGCGCTGTAAGATCAACGGTTTCTTTAATTCCCTGCCAAATTGCGGGTATAAACCAATATGTCTTGGTGTGGTGTATGTCAGTAGTGAAATATATGCCTAAATCTTCTTCTGGTTGTAGTTTCAACGAGCAAGCATGAATTTGATCCAATCTTTTGTATTCAATTGTAAGATAATCGTTTTGGTTTTGAATAATTTTCTGAAGTTCGTAAATGTTCGAGATTTCTATTCCGTCAGCGCGAATTATTATGTCACCGCTTTCAAGACCTGCTTTTTCCGCTGCGCTTCCTTCCTCAACTTGTGCAATAATAGGATCTATCCAGTTCATTATTCCTATCTTGCCGGTTCCTGTCGATTTGTCGAGTTTTGCTGTGACATTTATTGTCAATGTATTTCCGTTTCTATCCACAAGAAGAGAAAGCATTTCGTCCGGTGAAGAAGCAACTTCCTGTGAAATATCAGTAAAAAGTGGAGTCTGTTTGCCGTTGATTGATATTATGCGGTCACCCGTAAGTAAACCAGCTTCTTGAGCGGCGGACGCTATATCCTCATAAACATCTGTCGCAAGTACAATCCTGTTATCTGCTGAGTAAAAATCATAACCGATCATGGAAATAACCGTAAAAGCTACGATGGCAAAAAGAATATTGAAAAAAGGTCCTGAGAAAGCGATAGCGGCACGCTTTAGCGGGTGAACGCCATAAAATGAATCTGGTTCGCCTTTTATGTAATTTTCATTGCTATTAAGCGCTTCCTGAAAAGCTTTTTCACCTTTCATGGCACAATAACCGCCAAGAGGTATCAAAGAAAGCCGGAAATCTGTTCCTTTTATAGTTTTATGAAGAAGAACAGGCCCCATACCGATGGAAAACGCTTCAACAGTTACGCCTGTCAGTTTTGCTGCAACGAAATGACCCGTTTCATGTATAAGGACTATAAGACCTAAGCCAAGAATACCATATACGAAAGTCATGAAAGCTTCTCCCTGGCAATATTACGGGCTTTTTTGTCATAAATGAATATATCATCAAAATTTGTGGGCTCTGTAGTCCAGTCATGAGAAAGAACTTCTTCTGTAAGCTCAGAAATGCCGTAAAATCCGATTTTACCCTGAGCAAAAGCTTCTACGGCAATCTCGTTCGCTGCATTGTAAGCAATTGTGTACGCTGCATTGTTTGACGCTGCTTGGTATGCCAGTCGTAACATTGGAAAACGTTCCATATCCGGACCTGCGAAAGACATTTCTAACGGGGAATCAAATTCTTGCAGATTAAGGAGCTCAAGTGAGTTCTCTGTAAAATTCGGCCATGTTAGGGCAGTGAGGATCGGATGCTTCATATCCGGTTTTGAGATTTGAGCATACAAAGCCCCGTCCTTCGTTTGTATAAGCGAATGGACTAGGCTCTGAGGATGAATAGTAACTTTCACTTGTTCAGGTTTTGCATCGAAAAGTCTGCAAGCTTCGATAACTTCCAATCCTTTGTTCGCGAGCGATGAACTGTCAACTGTTATTTTAGGTCCCATGTTCCAAGTTGGATGTTTTAACGCATCTTGGAAACTGACATTTTGCAGCATCTGTTTTGTATATGTTCTGAACGGACCACCAGAAGCCGTAAGAATGATACGAGAAACATTTTCTTTTCCAAAATGATTTATCAGCGAGAAAACAGCTGAGTGCTCGGAGTCTACAGGGAGTATTCGGCAATTGTTTTTTTCTGCGAGCTTTCGTATCAAAGGATAAGCCATGACAACGGTCTCTTTGTTTGCTAACGCAAGATCAATTCCACGCTCCAAAACGAATACAGACGGCAATAATCCTGCGCTTCCTGCTATTCCGTTAATGACAATATCGGGTTTTGTTTCATCTAGAAGTTTTTCAATGCCATAAATGCCTGTGTATGCTATTTTGTCGGAGGCGGAGTTTTCTGTTCCGCAAAGACATAGTGAGGCGCAACCATACTTTTCCGAGAGCGCAATAAGAGATTCTTTATTTTTGTTTGCAGAAAGACCGACAACACGGAACAGGTCGGGGAGTGTACTCATTATTTCTAGCGAGCTTTTTCCGATAGAACCTGTGGCACCAAGAACAACGACTTTTTTCATGATTTACTGACCGAAAAACAACTCCGTAAGCAAAAAGAAAAGCGGAGCCGAGAACAAAATTGAATCGATGGAATCAAGAAGGCCGCCTCTACCAGGAATAATATGACCTGAATCCTTGAAGTTGGCTGCACGTTTAATCACTGATTCAACAAGATCACCGATTATTGAGGTAAGTGCTGCAAAGAAAGCTATGGTTAATATTGCAGGTAATGATTGTTCAGAGAGATATGGAATGAATTTCCATCCTAGGAATCCTAAAAGTATTGGTCCGAAAATTCCGCCAATATAACCAGCTATGCTTTTGTTTGGACTTGCTTTAAAAATATTCTTATTATTTTTTCCGAACAACATTCCAAAAAGCCATGCGATCGAATCACTGAAAAAGACAAGCATAAGAAATGATGAAATAAGCACGGAAGCGTGTTTCCAACCTGTCATTCTTGATATGAACGAAATAAGGTAACCGCAATAGAATATTATAAAAAATGAGGAAGAAATTCTTTGTATCGATTTCTCGAAAGATGCGGTTTCCTTGTCATAGCCCAATATTTCTTTAGCCATAACAAGAAGGAATGTTGCTATGAAAGTAAGAGATATAACGTGTGTTGACCATCCAAAAATTACAGTTAGATAAGTAATTAAAGGTATGAGCACTGTAAGGAACATCACAAAAGGAAGCGATTGGACCGAACTCCTGGATTTTACCATTTTATGAAGTTCCATAGTTGCTATGATAGAAACGGAAATTATTGCGATATGCAGAATAAGATGATTGCAGAATTCAGCTGTCGTTATAAGTATGATTAATGGAATTCCTATAAAAAAAACTAAAAGTCTCTGAAGTACTGTACTCACTCTTTTACTCCGCCAAATCTTCTTTCAATATTTTGAAACCTGTGGATTGCTTCAAAAAAATCATTTTTTGTATAATCAGGCCATAGTATATCACTAAAATCGAATTCAGTATATGCAGACTGCCAAAGTAAGAAATTACTTAATCGTTTTTCCCCGCCTGTGCGGATTATTAAATCGGCGTTTGGCAAAGAAGGTAAATCAAGATATGGAGATATATCAACCTTTTTAGGTACAGTCGGCGAAGGTTCGCTAAGTATTTGCGCTATATATTTACCGACTGCTCTGTTTATTTCATCATGTCCGCCATAATTTATTGCAAGAACAAGATCTAGTTTTTTATTATTTTTACTGTCGTCAATAACTTTTTTTATATCTTCTTGTAAATCAGGAGAGAGTTTTGTGATATCCCCAAGGTGATGAAGTCTTATTCCGTTCTTTCTGTAAAAATCCACCTCAGTTTTTAAATGAAGACCAAGAAGCTTCATAAGATACGAAACCTCACTTTCAGGTCTTGTCCAATTTTCTGTGGAGAATGTATACAAGGTTAGATACTGTACGCCAATCTCAATTGCGGCGAGCATTATTTCCCTTGCTCTGTCAACACCAGCTTTATGTCCTGATGTGCGTGGAAGTTTTCTTTTTTGTGCCCATCGGCCGTTCCCGTCCATTATTATCCCAACATGGAGAGGAACGGCTTTTGTTTTTGATAAATCCGGCATTAGCCTTCCATTATCTCCTTTTCTTTTGCTTCAAGAATCTTGTTTATTTCCTGAATGAAAGAATCTGTAGATTTCTGAAGAGCATCTTCCGCTGTTTTAAGGCTGTCTTCTGTAAGAATCCCGTCTTTCTGTTGCTTTTTAAGATCATCATTGCCGTCTCTTCTTATATTTCTGATGGCGACTCTGCTGTTCTCTGCCATATTCTTTGCTTGTTTACAAAGTTCTTTTCTTCTGTCTGCTGTTAGCGGTGGAATTGCGATCCTTATAACCTTTCCATCGTTTGAAGGATTAAGACCAAGATCTGCGCTCAGAATGCCTTTCTCAATCTCTTTGATAAGTCCTTTATCCCATGGCTGAATTACAACCATGCGGGCTTCAGGAATAGAGATTGTAGCAACCTGACTTAACGGAGACTTATCTCCATAATAGTCAACGCGAACTTTATCGAAAAGAGATGCAGAAGCACGTCCTGTACGTAACGTATTAAATTCATCCTTCAAAGAGGCGATCGTTTTTTTCATACGTTCTTCAACTGTATCTGCCATTTTTTTCTCCTTACAGACTCAACGGTTTTTCCGATGAGAATGGATACTTTTTAAGTATTGACAACCACACAAGTTTATAAACGAATGTGGTGGTTTTCAGTTGCAGTTCGATATTAAAAACGAACTGCAACAGGCGTTGTCAGGGGGGGAAACCCTGACAATGGACTTTATTTACCAAGAACGAACAGTTTTGCTGTTGCGAAGCTCAAAGAAGCACCAACTTCTTTACCAACTTCTGCAAGCTTTGCTGTAACTGTCTTTTTGTCGTCCTTTACGAACATCTGGTCCTCAAAGCAGATTTCAGCAAGATGTTTGTTAATCTTACCCTGAAGAATTCCGTCCTTAACGTTGTCCGGCTTAGAAGCCATTTTTGGATCCTGATCCATCTGGGCTTTGAAGATTTCCTTCTGCTCAGCGATGTATGTTTCAGGAACATCTTTCTTTGATAAGTAAGCTGGTGTGAAAGCTGCGATATGGAGACAGCAGTCGTAAGCGAAAGCTTTAACCGCATCAGCTGTAGAGCCTTTAACAACAACTACGGCACCAGTTTTCTTGTCTGAGTGTACATAGAAAGAAGCAGCTGCATCAGCAGGAACATCAATAACTTCTACTTTAGCAACTTTCATGTTCTCGCGAATAGATACTTTGAGAGGCTCAAGAATCTGATCGTGCTCTGGTTCTGCTTTTGTGTAGCCTTTCTCGAAAGTTACGTCCAAAAGTTTCTCACCAACAGCAACGAAATCTACGTTGTTAGCAACGAAGTCTGTTTCGCATGTAAGCTCGATAACTGCAACTTTATTTCCATTCTGGCGGACGAACAGGCGACCTTCTGTTGTGGCGCGCTCTGAGCGTTTTGCCATAGCAGCAAGACCTTTCTCCTTAAGAAGTTTTGCGGCTGCTTCTGCATCACCATTGCACTCTACGAGAGCTTTCTTGCATTCCATCATACCGGCACCGGTTGCTTCTCTGAGTGCCTTTACATCTGCGGCTTTAATATCCATTTGATTCTCCTAAATTTGCTCGCAAATTATTACTCGTAGAGTTTGTCTTCATCTACGAGATCGTCATCTCCGTTCTGCTCGTCAGCTTCTTTTGGCTCAGTAGGAGTGTAGTTGCTGTAGTCAACGATTTCCTCATCATCAGATTTCTTGGAAATATCGCCCTCAAGAAGTTCTTCCTCTTCGTCCTGAAGATTCTCGATAATCTTGAGACCTGTCTCGTTGTCTGCTTCAATAACAGCATTTGCAATAATCTGTGTGAAAAGCGTAATAGCGCGGATAGCGTCGTCGTTTCCTGGAATAGGATAGTCGATGCCTTCCGGGTTACAGTTTGTATCAACAACAGCAACAATCGGAATACCCATACGGCGAGCTTCTGCAACAGCGATAGCCTCTTTATGAGTGTCGATGATAAAAATAATTCCAGGAAGGTCTTTCATCTCCTTGATACCGCCAAGGTTCTTCTCAAGCTTTGCCTTTTCTTTCTGGATTGCTGAAATTTCTTTCTTTGTGATGTTATCGAAAGTACCGTCTACTTCCATCTTTTCGATTTTCTTAAGACGGAGCAGTGATTTTTTGATTGTAGAGAAGTTTGTGAGCATACCGCCAAGCCAGCGGTTGTTTACATAGTACATACCACAGCGTTCTGCTTCTTTAGCGATAGCCTGCTGTGCCTGTTTTTTCGTACCTACGAAAAGAACTGATTTACCAGCTGCTGTGACTTTTCTTACAGCTTCGTAAGCATCTTTGATAGCAAGAATTGTCTTCTGCAAATCGATGATATGAATCCCGTTGCGCTCTGCGAAGATGTACTTCTTCATGCGGGGATCCCAGCGTTTTACCTGATGTCCGAAATGTACGCCGGACTCAAGCAGACTCTTCATGGTTACAACTGCCATGATGTTCTCCTTCATCGGAAAATCATTAAAAAATGATTTTTCACCTGACTCTTTTTCACGATAGCCATTTTTTATATGGCATACGGAGAATATTTCAGACTGTTATAAACGTGAACCACGTAAATAATAACAGTTCTGTACAAAAAATCGTTGTAGAAAGTATTCAGCGTTTTTGTGACGAAAAAGCTTTATTCTATCAACGAATAATTTTGTTGCAACATTATGTCATAAAAATCGGATATAGGCAAGCCCACTATGGAACTGTATGAACCTTTGATTTCCGTAATAAAAAAAGCTGCCTTGCCTTGAATTCTGTACCCGCCAGCAACTCCGTACCATTCGCCTGAATCTAGATACCAGTTTATTTCCTTTTCAGTGAGTTTTTTGAAAGTCACTGTGCTTATATTCGTTCTAGTATCAAGATAATTAAGATGACCGTTGAATATGGCAATTGATGTGATGACTTTGTGTTTTTTTCCAGAAAACATCTTCAGAAAATTTCTTGCTTCTTCTCTGGATGAAGGCTTACCGTATAGTTTTCCGTTTAAAACAATAGCGGTATCAGCTCCCATTACCCAAGGAATCGTCTGTTCTGCAGGTAATGTCCTGATGACAGCTTCAATTTTTTTTGTAGCGATATACTCTGGAGCTTTTTCGACAGGGATATCATCAGGAACATTTTCCTTAATATCCGGAATTATAACCTTGAAAGGTATGTTGAGTTCTTTTAGTATTTCCTGTCGCCTTGGAGAGGATGAAGCTAGAATAAAAGGTTCCATAATTATTGTCCTTATGGTAAATTATATAAAACTTCGAAAATGAAGAATACAACTATTCCCTTGACAAAAAAAATAATAAAAGTTAGATTTTTTTTCAAGTGAGAGATTAGCTCATTTGGATAGAGCGTCGCCCTCCGGAGGCGAAGGTGGCAGGTTCGAATCCTGTATCTCTCGAAAAAAAAGGTCGTCTATACAAAGTTTAACTTTGCTGACGACCTTTTTTTTATTATATAGTAAATGCTATTTCTTTCCGGTATACTGACGAAGAAGATTTTTTGCCTTTTCTCTTACTGTAGAATTGTAATAATAATTTACAGCAATTTTAGAAATTGACTGAATAAGAGGGCTCTTATCAAGTACTGTTGGTGCCAGCTTCTCATATGCATTCAAGATTTCGTTTGCAAGGCTGCTTGAAGGATTAAGAACAGCGTAGGTTTTCTCAACCCATGCAATTGTTGCTATGGCTTCGTCGCCGTTATCCTGGCTAATGTTAGCTAAAGATTTTATAGCCTCTGAAGCAACCCAAGGCTCTTTGTCTGAAAGTGCTATCTTTGTAAGTGTATCACGAGAGGATGGCGTATTAATTTTGCCTAAAAGCTCACAAGCCTTAGCCCTGACATCAGGATAATTGTTTGTAAGACGGCCGTTTGTCCTTGATTCAGAAAGAACACCTTCACCGGCAAGCGAATTGAGAGAAGTCTGAATCTGAGTCAGGTCTCTGGAGCCTGTATCATTGGCAATCGCTTCTTCAATGTACTGGAGAGCAAGAACTTTATTGTCATATTCTTCTGATATGGTTAATTCAGAAATTATCATATCTTCAAATGTGCTGAGGTAATCCTCTTCTGCTGTAGTCTCACTGCGCGATTGCTGTGCACCGACAAAAACGATGACAGAAAGAATTAAAAGTGCTGTAAGCAATAATTTTTTGTTAAACATTTATATCCTCCGGGATATTATAATATCGGTCAAAAACCGATATTCTTTTAGTATTTCTTGTGTTTTAATAACTAGTATCAAGGCGAATAAGCCATTTATTATCAATTTTCTCGAAGAAATAATAGATTATATCTTCGCTATCCTTATATTGGACGGCTTTTATCTCTTTCGGCGTAACATAACGGATTTCATCAACTACTCGTCCTTTTCTAGCTGGAATAAAGAAATATTCAAAATACTCGCGTAAATTCTTAAGCTCGAAATTGTATTTTGAGAAAAGTTTCTGCGACAATTCAGAAAGATTCTTTTTGTTTGACCAGAAAGCTTTGGAATCTGGTGTGAGATATATGAGCCAATCGTTATATCGTTTACCTTTCATGATTGTGTCAAGCTTAGTGATGATTTCTAGAATTTCTTGTTTGTCTTTCAAGAATGTATCTTCTGTAATAGAAGAGCCGTCTTCGAGTGTACTGATTGAACGGGAATATTCCTGAACTTCTTCAGAAACTTCTTCGATTATCAATGGCTCTGGCTCATCAACAAAAATCACAGGTTCTGGCTCGATGATCGGTTCTGGAATTGGTTCGGGCTCAGGTTCTGGTTCGATTTCTGGTAATGGAACTGGTTCCATAATTGACTCTACCACTGGCTCAATTACCGGAACAATTGGCTCAGGCTCTTGAACTTCGTTTTGTGCTGGCTCATCAGTAGCACACGAAAAAAAGAGAACAGAAATAATTATGAATAAAATGAATGTACGCTTCTTCACAAAGAAATCATAACACTAAAGAGTAAGTTAGTCAAACTTAATATATTGACCAATATCTTGAATAATAAGTAAGATTGAAAAATGCAGAAAGCAATATTCGCAGGATCATTTGATCCACCTACTTACGGACATCTAAATATCATTGAGCGTTCAGCCTCGGTCTTTGATGAAATATTGGTTGTAATAGCCGTCAACAAATCGAAAAAATATCTTTTCTCCGATGCAGAACGGATGAGTATGATGAAAGAACTTGTTAAGAAATGGAGCAATGTATCAGTTCATTTATGCAATACTCTTATAGTAGATTTTGCAAAAAAGAACGATGTTCATGTGCTTCTTCGTGGTGTAAGAAATTTCGCTGATTTTTCGTATGAGTTTGACCTTTCTCTGCTCAACAGGGGACTTTCTTCTGATATAGACACATTTTTTATTCCTACGGATCCAGAGTATTTTGTCTTACGTTCAAGCGCGATAAAGGAGCTTGCCTCCTTCGGAGGCGATGTGTCCAAAATGGTTCCGCCGTTAGTCGAGGAAAAACTCCATGAAAAGTTTTTCAGTGACGGAAAAAAATGACACAAGATAATGACGGAAACAAAACCGTAAAAATGTATTCGGCAAATAATTATGCAGATAAACGATTTTCTGAAATGAAATTGACAAAAATCGAAAAAATGTTATAATAAAATTATCTGCTAGGTTTGTACAATTTTTGCAGATTCCGTAATGCGTTGACACTCATTGCGATTTTGTGATATGTTGGTCTAGTTATTATAACTAACAAATTATTTAGCGAGGTTAATATATGGCAGTACCAAGAGCGAAAACGTCGAAAGCTCGTACAAAGAGAAGACAGACCATCAATATGAAATTGACGGCACCGACTCTTGTAAAATGTAGTAATTGCGGAAACTTGACAATGTTGCACCGTGTATGCCCGAAATGCGGTTTTTATCGCGGACGTCAGGTAATTACACCGGAGAGCAACGGCTAACAGGAGAAACTAATGGACGAATTGTTCGACAAGATGAAGAAACTTATTGCTGATAAGCTTGAAGTTGAAGAGTCAAAAATCACGCTTGATTCTTCTTTCCGTCAGGATTTAGGTGCAGACAGCCTTGATACTTATGAGCTTGTGTATGCAATCGAGGAAACCTTAGGTGTAAGCGTTCCTGATGAAAAGGCGAGCGAATTTGAGACAGTTCGTGATGCATACGAATACATAAAATCTCAGCAGAAATAACAATTCATGCATTATTTTTGGAAAGGCTTTTAATGGTAAATTAAAAGCCTTTTTGTTTTTTTATGAAGAAGTCCGACATATTAATTGTGCTTGTCGGTAGTACTTCGTAAAATAAATATCATGCCGCTGTTAATGGCAGGGGGTTGTCTTGAGGGCAAATGCTCTTCCTTCATCCAGAAAAGAAGATCTTGTTTCTTTCCAGAAAAATCTGAATATAAAATTCAAAGACATTAATTTACTGGATCTTGCGTTTCATCATCGTTCTTATGCGAATGAGCATGGAAACCATCTGAATAATAATGAGCGTCTTGAGTTCTTGGGTGATTCTGTCCTTGGTATAGCGGTGGCTGATTATCTTTATAAAACAATGCATGATCATCCTGAGGGAGACTTAGCAAAAATAAAATCGGTCGTCGTTTCAGAGATGACGCTTTCTGAGATTGCGGTGAATATCGGAATTCAAAAGATGTTGCTTTTGGGCAAAGGTGAGGAAAACTCTGGCGGAAGATCGAAAAAAGCTTTGCTAGCTGATGCCACGGAAGCACTTTTTGGCGCATATTACCTTGATTCAGGATTCAAAGTCGCAGAAAAGCTGATTTTAAAGCTTCTCGTTCCAGAAATAGAAAAAGTATGGGAAAACAGACATCACAAAGATTTTAAGACACTCTTGCAGGAATATTATCAAAAGAAATACAAAGAATGTCCGATCTACAAATTGGAAAAAATAACAGGACCAGATCACGACAGAGTTTTTTGGGTGTCTGTCAGTTTGAAAGATACGTTATATGGTCCAGAACAAGGAAAAAGTAAAAAAGAAGCAGAGCAGGCTGCGGCTAAAGAAGCTTGGGACATAATCTCTAATAACATGTAGTTTCAAATACATTTCAAAAATCGAAATTGAATTATCAATCTTTATGAATATTCAAAACGTAGTTTCTGGCGTTCTTAGAAAAACTTATTTAAAATAACAATTAATGGGATAAACAAAAAAAGACTTCCTATAAGGAAGTCTTTTTTAAGCGGCAGAAGGGAGTCGAACCCTCGTCTCCAGCTTGGAAGGCTGGGGTAATGAGCCGTTATACGACTGCCGCAAAAGTTGCTGTGTCCTTTGCCTCAAGGACATATGCAATATAGCAAAAAGGCTGTTTTTGGTCAATAGCTTTATGCATTTTTACGCATTTTTCTGCATATTTTTTGCTATAAATTCGAAACTAGCCAATCCCTGAATGTCTCGTAATTGTTTTCCATCGGGATAGCTCTGTCCGGCAAAGAAAGAACTCTTTCAAGTCTGTCCGGAAGCAACGGATCGCTGCCGGTAGCTTTCTTTACAATTTCGCCGAATTTAGCTGGATGAGCTGTTTCCAGAACGATACCGACTGCTTTTTTGTCAACAACATCGTTTGCCCAATCAGGTATATTTGGCGTTAATCCTGGATTGTTGAAATCGTTCGAAAAACCAGATACAAGATTGAGCATAGCGCTGCGGCGGATATCATCCCATGCTTTCCATCCAATAGCTCCATGAGGGTCGATTACGTATCCAGTTTTTTGCTTGCATTCATGAATAGCATCGTTGGTCCCTTTGTCATCAAGCCAGTAACTTGCGAAAAGCTTTTTCACTTCCTCAAGACTGTACATAGCCTGTATACGCTCGTAGTTGCTTGGCGCGCCTACGTCCATCGCGTTTGAAAGAGTTTTAACGGATGCACGTGGCTCATAGGAACCAGTCGCTATCCAGTCTGGTATTGTCTTGTTTGAGTTTGTCGCTGCAATAAACCCCTTGATCGGCGCGCCCATTTCGCGAGCTATAAGACCTGAAGTAAGGTTTCCAAAATTTCCAGAAGGAACCGAAACGATAATTGATGGGTGTTCTATTCCAGAATCGTGGGAAGCCCTCGTCGCGACTACGAGTGATGCGTACATGTAATAGAAACTTTGTGGCAGAAGACGTGAGATGTTTATTGAATTAGCAGATGAAAGCCTGAACTTTTTGCGGAGATCTGAATCTGTAAACGCTGTTTTTACAAGTTTTTGACAATCATCAAAAGTTCCTTTAACTTTCAAAGCTCTTACATTATCTGTGAATGTTGAAAGTTGCTTTTCTTGAAGTGGGCTAATTTTACCTTCTGGATAAAGAATCGTAACATCAAGACCGGGCACTTTATGGAATGCACTTCCTACAGCACTGCCTGTATCACCGGAAGTCGCAACAAGAATATGAAGCTGCTCATTTTCATTCCGGTTGAAATATGACATCATACGTGCCATAAAACGGGCTCCGAAATCTTTGAATGCGCATGTGGGACCATGGAAAAGTTCCAGAACGTAAGTTACCGGATCGATAGGAACTATTTGCGCGTTAAACGGATAACAATCAGCTATTATCATATTAAGCTCTGATTCAGGAATTTCACCGTCAGTATAAAGCCTTGCAATTTCGAACGCGATGTTCCTGAATGAAGGAGCAGATGTCTTATTTAGAATTGAAGCATCAAGCTTAGGAAAAAACGAAGGAATGTAAAGCCCGCCAGTTTCTGGATTCATTCCTTTAAGAACAGCTGTTTTAAAATCTACCTTGACGTTTTTATCTCTAGTATCTGTATAAATCATTTTATTGTGCCTCTATGTTTATCAATAATTAAGTATATTATTGCAAGGATGTGCTTGTCTATGCATAAAAATACGCATTTGCATTATAACAATTTGTTGTTACTATTACAACTGATTTTTTTATGTTCAAATTGTATTGTAAGATATTCACGACATTGCGTAGCCGTCAGGTTTCCTGTGTTGAAAGTATTGACGAACGATAGCGACGAGCGAAGATGCGGTAACGTGCAGCTCGTTGCTCGTGAGGAACTAACTTTCCGTCGCTACGCTCCGGTAGCTAGAGGAAAAGTATTTTAGATGTTTGCTCACGCAAACTGGCTATCGAACACAGGATGACGGCGAAAGCAATGCCGTGAAACACTCTAGTATATATTGATATGTTATTCCGTCTGGAGTAAAATATAAATCACTATGAGAGCAACAAAAGCAAATATTTATTTGGACAATCTTAGAGATAACATTGCTTGTATAAAAAGTTTCCTTGGAAAAAATACAAAAATGTGCGTTGCAGTCAAAGCGGACGGTTATGGTCACGGTGCAGTCCGCGTTGCAGTAGCATCTATAAAAGCAGGTGCTTCTTTTCTTGCAGTCGCGTCTGTTCAGGAAGGCATTGAGCTTCGTGAGGCCGGCATTGTAGCCCCGATCCTTTCGCTAAGCCTTCCGTTAAAAGAAGAAATTCCGCTGCTACTTGTTCACTCAATTACGCCGCTTGTTTTTGACGAGGAGTTTATTATCAGTGTCAATTCTGTAGCTGAGAACATGCACAGAAAAATCCCGGTTCACTTAAAAATTGACACAGGAATGGGCAGAGTAGGATGCAAACCGGAAAATGCATCGAGGCTTGCTCATCTTATAGACAGCCTGCCATGGCTTTATTTGGAAGGATGTTGTACTCATTTTGCTGCGTCGGAATCTACCGTAGAAGACGATGTTGCGTATACAAAGCATCAAATAAAGGTTTTTAACGACGCGATTGACGATATACGGGCTGCTGGAATTGATCCAGGAATCATCCACTGCGCTAACACTGGCGCAATTTTTCTTTACCCAGAGGCTCATTTTGATATGGTACGCCCAGGTATTGCGATATACGGTTATTTCCCGGAGCCGGGATTAGGAGAATATCTTACAAAAAAAGAAAACCGAAAAATTGAGCTTAAGCCTGTCATGGAGCTTTGTACACAAGTTGTCGCAATAAAACATTTCAAAAAAGGTGAGTCAATTTCATACAACAGAACATGGGTTGCAGAAGAAGATTGCGATATCGGAGTTTTGCCTGTCGGTTATGCAGACGGACTTATGCGCCGATTTTCGCCCGGTCTTAATGTCGTAATAAACGGGAAAAAATATCCTGTTGTCGGACGTATCTGCATGGATCAGTGTATGATTTGCCTTGGCAACAATCACGATGTTCACCGATGGGATAAAGTTGTTATTTTCGGACCGGGCGAAGACTGCCTTGATGCAGAGGATTTAGCGGAGTCTGCAGGAACAATTTCTTACGA
>JAIKVO010000185.1 GCA_024685655.1 Treponemataceae bacterium | reverse complement strand
CATTATGGTTTTTATCATCTGCTGGTTTCTCCGTTAGTTGATGCTTTCAAGATAAGCTTTCGTAAAAATCTTATCCGGCAGCTTGTTCAGACTTATATCAGATATAATCTGCTGTGTCTGCTCCCCAGGATTAAGCTCATCGCGCATGATAACCTGTGTCGCTACATATTTTCCCTGAACTTTTGTGTATTTTGGCATAAGGATTGTACGCATAAGGCGGTCACTGGAGCTGTAATCCTCTTCTTTAAGCAGAATTGGAATATCTTTGCGAATGTAAAGGATTTCTTTTGCGTAAGTTGCGTTACCGGAAATACCTTTTACCTCAACGATAAGACAATCGTATGAGCCAAGCTTACCGACTTTCGAACAGAGGACTTCAAAATCATCGCGCCAGTTATACTCGCTTTCAAGGTCAGAAACCTTAGTGTCGGAATCACCGATGTTCTCTTTTATCGAAGTATGCTGGAACTTGCGTCCTACTGCATCGTAGTACCAAAGGTTGTCTCCTTCGCGAAGATAGCCGTTTCCTTTGTCCGCTTCTGGCAGAATCTGTATTAAAGAAAACTGATCTTTTTCCGGGCGTTCAAAAAGCTTGAACTGCATCTGGCTTTTCGGCTCGCTCGGCTTTTCGACAATAAGCGTTACGGTGCAGGAATAGTCCACATCGCCAAAATTAATCTGCTCATAAACTGAGTCCAATGCTTTTTCACCATCAGCAACTGTCTGCGCCGACAATGAGAAAACGCAGACGGAAAGCAACAGAACACAGGCTGTAAGTATTTTTTTCATGTATATCTCCTTATGCTTTGAGTTTTGCGACATCCGGCGAGATGCTCGCACTTAAGCGCACATACCTTCTGGATGCCGCAAAATTGCACTGCCCGCAACGCAAAAGCCTCGCGAGCAACTTAAAATCATTTTACTGTACGAAGTGCTTCTGCCGGGTTCATGCGCGAAGCTTTCTTAACTGAACCAGACACTGCCACAAGCGTGAGCAGCACAACAATCGCTACCTTAAGAAGAACAGACAACGGCGTAAGTATAAACGTAATATGGCTGTTCTTAAGGAAGAACTGGAACACTTCATCTGATATAGTGAACAGTCCGAGTACATTCATAGCGATAACCGCAAGCACAAAGCCTACTGCGGCACCGAACAAAGAAAGCAGAACAGCTTCCCATGCGAACACTCGCCCTGAATCGCGGCGTTGCATACCAACGGCTCGCATTGTACCAATCTCGCGGATGCGTTCGTACAGAACCATGCGATATGTGTTTGCAATTCCAATCATAACAACAAAAAATAGAACAACCAGAATGCCAAAGCTTATCCACTGTGTGTAAGAAACAATCTGCTTAAGGGCAGGAGCTTGGTCATACATCGATGTTACCGCGAAACAAGTTCCGTTCCAGTCAGAATCGTTAATCTGCTTGTAAATGCTGCTGCTCGGGTTATTCGGGCTTTCCGCGACCCCCTGAAGCCTGCTGGCAGTCTGCGGATTCCATTGACGAATCTGGTTTTCTATCAATGTAGCCGCCATTTCCTGCTGCTCAAGGTTATTCAACATTACGCTGATGCAGTTGAAGTCATCCTGAGGCAGCTCAACAAGTTCGTTAACATAGTCAATATGCGCATAGCAAGCAATTGAACCTATAAGGCTTATATCCTTGCTCTTGGCGGCTACGTAAAACTCACCGAAGTTCGCTTGTCCTGAATACGTGTTCAAAGAGAACAGAATCGTGTCGCCAATCTCAATCTTCATGTTTTTCATCGTTGATTCGCTCATGATGATTGCATTGCGACGTTCTGCGTTCTCCCAGCTTCCTTCCACAAGCTGGATTTTATCTTTAAGGAATATTTCTTCATCGAAATCGCAACCGAAAACATTCGACATGCTCTTTCTTCCCTCAAAGATAATTGTTCCGCTAGTAATAGTACGTCTGTTCGCATACTGATACGGAATTCCTGAAGCCTTAATTGAAGTAAGGATTCTTTCAGCATCCTCTGGACCGGTAGAAACAATCGGTTCTTTGGTGCTGTCCTGACTTGTATGGTTTTCACGCTCAATTATAACATTTCCGCCGAAGAGGAACGCAAACTGCTCTTCAAAGTTGCGCATACCTCCGGCGACAATTCCGTCAATAAGCGTAACGATAAAGAATCCAAATGCAATTGCTCCCGCAAGCATGAACGTTCTTTTTTTCTGGCGTGAAAGATTTCGGAATGCTAAAGATATTGTCTTCATCATTACTCTCCTTGATTCATTGCCTTAAGCGGCGTTATGCGCAAAGCAAGGGAAACCGGATAGAAGTTCGCAAAAATACTTCCTATCAGAATAACAAAAGCTGTAGTGAATACAGAAGTGAAAGTCGGTATAAAGCTCAAAGATGCGCTTCCCAGAATGACTTTCGCGCTTGAATCTGCAATTGATATGTGGCAAGCGTTCAATATGAAGCACACCAAAAGCCCAAGGATAACACCTGCAATGCAGGCAAATCCTGATGTTGTGACTGCTTCCGCAAAGAAAAGCTTGCGTATAAAGCTTCTGGAACCGCCAAGAGCGCGCATCGTGCCGATTTCGCCTGTTCTTTCCAAAACTGAAACGACAAGCGTATTCATAATAACGATGAACACAACTACAGCAAGCAGAACAATCATAACTGTGAACACACCGGAAAGAAGTCCTGTTGCCTCAACGAAATCAGCAGCGGCGGCTTCCCAGTCAACAGCCGTACACATAATGCCTTTCTCTCGGAAAATAGCGTTAAGATCAGCGATTACTTTCGGGGTATTGTTCTTGTTCTTCAGTTTTATCAGCAAGAAGTTCCATGCACCGTCATCCACAGTGTTAAGAAGATCGCGCAATGAAGTGTCGCCAAGAATGTTGTCGTAGTCTTCTTCGGAAAGCGCAACGTCGGTTACGGCTGTGTCCGAGAAGTCGAACATGCTGTCACCAAACATATCGTCTTCAAAGCTGCCAAAAAGGTCGTCTTCAGAAAGAGAACTCAACCCAAGGTCAACAGTCTCCGGCAGCTCCTCTGCAAAAATTGAGCCGTAAGTGAGGTTTGCCATAGCCCTTGCCGTATACGGGTCGATGTAGCAAACGTCAACCATAGCAGAGTCAACATTGCCTTTCTTGAAGAAACCGCAAACCGTAACCTCGCGTATTGTCTGGCCGCCCATAATGCCGATTGCAAGAACTTTGTCGCCGACATTTACAGGAATACCGTAATAATCTTCGAAGTTTTTCTTCGTAGTGCTTTCAATAAGAATCGTAGGCTCAGTCTGTGAAGGAAGCGTTCCTTCAATCAGTTTGATGCTTGAGAACATGTCGTAATAGTCAGGGGAACCCGCAAACGCATAACCATACGGATATGTCGCAGAAGGATCACGCTCATAATTCGGATCAGCATTCTCTGTGCTGAGCATCAACATGCTCGATATTACAGAACCCTGTCCAGATATAACGTGGTTTGTTGCATCGTATTCGGCAACAATTTTACGAAGCTCTTCTGTGTCAGGAATAGCCGGAGTATCGGGCATGTTACCAACAGATATGGCAGAAACGCCGAAAAGAGAAATACGTCCGTTCTCAACATCCGGTCCGTGAATCATTATGTCTCCGGTGTAATTCTCAACAAAATCACGCTGAAGACTCGTTTTAGAAGATTCCAGGAAAGCATTTCCTACAATGATGACAGCGACACCAATCATTATAAGAAGCCCCAGAATAATTGTCTTTGACTTATGCTCCCACAAGTTTCCAAGAGCAATTCTAATAACTGCAGGCATCCTTATACCTCCGCAATCTTGTCCGTGACATACTTGTCTTCAACAATCTCGCCGTCCAAAAGCCGGATGATATGGTTACACATATTTACGATTTTTGCGTCATGCGTGGAGAAAACGAATGTAGTCTGGAATTCCTTGTTCAGGTCTTTCATAAGGGCAAGAATCTGATCTCCGTTCTTGGAGTCAAGGTTAGCCGTTGGCTCATCGGCAAGGATGATAGGAGCTTTTGTTACCAATGCACGCGCAACAGCTGCACGCTGGCGCTGACCACCGGAAAGCTCGTTCGGCTTGTGTGTCTTCCACTCAGTAAGACCTACTTTTTCAATAAGGTAGTTTATCCACTCTGTTTTTTCTTTCGCGCTCATATTGTTCTTTGCGAGCAATAACGGGAATTCAACGTTTTCGTAAACGTTCAGAACCGGAATAAGGTTGAACGTCTGGAAAATGAATCCGATTGATGAATGGCGCAGTTTCGTTATGCGGTTATCAGTTTTTGCCGGTAGAATGCCTTTCTTAACGGCTTTAGCAGCCTGCTTTGAATTGAAATAATTCTCGTAAATGTCTTTACCGTCTATTTCAAGGTAACCGGATGTAGGAATATCGATAAGTCCGATCATATTGAGAATTGTTGACTTGCCGGAGCCTGACGGACCGGAAATTACAGCAAACTCACCTTTGTTTATCTCAAAAGATGCTTTTTTAACTGCCTCAACTTCCACTTTTCCTAAAGGATATACTTTACGAATATCCTGGAGCTTGATAATAGCCATAAATGACCTCCTATATTTTGTAACTGCCACGTCAAATCTGGCGAAACAGCAATGTTTTCAACGCGTTTCCGGATTAAAACTACGCTCCCTGCAGAAAAAGCGCAGTTGCTTTCCGTTTTTTGCGTGTATTGATACACTAATACACTAATTCAAAAATATAGTCAACTGTTTTTGCAAAACCTTGTGGTTATTATTGTAGCCACGAAAGTAACCAGTATTTCATCGATATTGTGTATCTTGTATATACACAATATATACATAGTGGACAAAAAATGTCAACTATGTGACAAAATTCAAACAACCCAAATTGAAACCCGCGGGTTGGACAAATCTGTCACCACTTGTCCAACCCTACGAGCAGCATTTTACAAGATGCGAACCGCCAGATTAATACCGACTGATGCACGCCTATACACGCTTACTTAAACTTTACCGCCGTTCCGTAAGCCACGACCTCTGCTGCGCCCTGCATGACCGCAGAAGAACCATAGCGAATACCAACTATTGCGTCAGCACCAAGTTTTTCGGCCTCGTCAACCATGCGCTTTGTTGCAATCTGGCGTGCTTCATTCAGCATCTCCGTGTAACCGACAATCTCTCCGCCAACGAGCGTCTTAAGACCTGCCATAAAATCGCGTCCAATATTCTTTGACTGAACGATTGTTCCTTTTACCATTCCAAGGGCCTCAAAATTCTGTCCTGGAATTGTTTCAATAGTTACGAGCTTCATATTCTTCTCCTTTATTTATCTCGTTGAATCTTTGCTTCAACGCAATTATCGTTCCTGCAATAACACATATAATTATTGTTATTACAATAAAAAGCGGTAAAAAACCCTCGCCAAAGATTTCTTTCGTTGGAACAGATTTTATCGCTATAAAAATTGACAGCAGTATAAGCACCATAAATCCGCAGAAAACAATCGCTGCAACCATTGCACCTGATTTTTTCTTTCTATTAATATCTTCTTTCTCTATATCCACGAACTTCGTTCCTCCTTGTTCAAGTTTAGTCATCTTTGCAAGATAATCCGCCGCATCGAGCGTATTGACATCTATTGTACCTTCCTTAAGACTGCCGCACAGGTCTTTCATAAGCTCCGCGTTTTGCTGTTCTTTTGTAAGCCGCTCAATTTGGTTTTCCATACAACTTTTGAACGATCCTTTGCCATCGAGAAGCAGCCGAATCTCTTCTATAGGAACAGAAAGCTTACGGAGCAGTTTTATACGCTCCAAACGGTGAACATCGTCCAGCGAATAATCCCTGTAATCGTTTTGGGGATTTCTTTTCGGGGTAAGAAGCCCTTCATCTTCGTAAAACCGGATGTTCTTTTTTGTTATGCCGACCAGCTCTTCAACCTGATAAATTTTCATGCAAAACCTTCTTTGTTTTCGCTTTATGTCTATATCCTAAGCCTTCCATTCGGTGGAAGGTCAAGTAAAAAATGCAAAATTCTTGAAAAAAATTGCAAAAACTGCAAAATTCGCCCCATGTGGTATGCTATAATCATTCCATGAACGAAGAAAAAACAATGTACAAAAAACTTCTGCCGGAAGTTCAGGAGCAGATTGAGCGCGACAGGGCGAATAATACAGTGAATCCATACCGATTTAACGATGCGGACGCTGTGCGGCGCGATCCAACGCGCGACAAGGCGAATCTCTGGCGCACAACGTTTATCCGCGACACCGAGAAAATCCTTCATTTGCCGGTTTACAACCGATATGCGGACAAAACCCAGGTTTTTTCTTTCTATAAAAATGATGATATTACGCGTCGTGCCCTTCATGTGCAACTTGTTTCGCGCATTTCGCGGACGATAGGGGCTGTATTGGGACTAAACACAGATTTAATAGAAGCAATTGCACTCGGGCACGACATAGGCCACACACCGTTCGGTCACGCCGGAGAACGTTTTCTTTCGGAACTTTTGCATAAAGAAACAGGGCTTTACTTTAACCATAACGTTCACAGCGTCCGCGTCTTGGACACGCTTTTCCGCCGGAACATCACACTACAGACGCTCGACGGTATTTTGTGCCACAACGGCGAGTTTGAGCAGCAGGAATACATTCCGCGCCCGTTCCGCGAAGGCTCGTCTAGCTCTACATCCAGTTCCCAGACGGATTCCGCAGACGTGCCAGATGCAGCTGACGGCGCACCCTACGCTGCCGGGTATTTCCAGCAATTTGATGCTACCGTGAACGACTGCTACACTCAAGGTGACGCGGCAATAAAAAAACTCGTGCCGTCCACGCTCGAAGGCTGCGTCGTCCGCATATGCGACATGATAGCGTACCTCGGCAAAGACCGGCAGGATGCGGCGCGGGCACACCTCATAACAGATGAAACTCAGTTCACTTCACACGAAATTGGCACGGCAAACGCCGCAATAATCAACAATCTGACTGTTGATATAATAAACAACAGCTACGGCAAAAACTACATATTGATGAGCCCAGAGTATTACAACGACCTTAAGACCGCAAAAAAGGAAAACTACGAAAAAATCTATTTGGCACCGACGGTTTCTTCGGAACTGGATACGCTCGTAAAACCGATGTTCAGCAAACTTTACTACAAATTGCTCGATGATATCACTAAAAAAGACAAACGTTCCACCATCTGGAAGCATCATATTGAGTTCATGTGTGAGAATACCGGCTGGTATACAGAAAGCGACACTCCATATGAAGAAACCGACCCGAACATGATAACAGCCGACTACATTGCAAGCATGACCGACGACTATTTTATCGACTTGTACGAATTCCTGTTCCCCAAAGACAAAATGACTGTTCAGTACAAGTCATATTTCGAGGATATGCAGTAATAAGCATTCGGTATGAAATGTTGGTGGCAAAAGCTTGCTTGAAATGACGTGTTAAAATTAAGTATGAATGATAATAATGATCAAGGAGTAAAAAAGAGCTAGATATGAGTTTTAATCTTGATTTCACAATTTTGCTTGCGATTCTTGGGGGAATATTTCTTCTTGTCGGATTAATCGGAACAGTTCTGCCTGTTTTACCAGGCCCGCCTATAGCTTGGGCAGGGCTTTTAGCATCATATTTTTCAAATTACTCTCGTCTTGAAATATGGATGCTAGTAGTTACTGGAATTGTAGCTATATTCGTTACCGTAATAGACAATATTTTTCCTTCGCTTATGACAAAAAAAGCAGGCGGAAGCAAAGCTGCAACGATAGGATGTACAGTAGGTCTTATGGTATCGCTTTTTTTAGGACCGGTTGCCATACTTATTACGCCGTTTTTAGGAGCACTTATCGGAGAACTGATTCACGATTCATCAGATAAAAGGCGGGCTTTTATTGCCGCTTTCGGTGCATTCAAAGGATTCTTATTAGGAACAGGAATCAAAATAATTACGGTCATCTGCTTTATATGGCTTTTTGTATGGAGCATAATCCCGAAATAAAAAATTCTATTCTATTTTAATGGGTGCAGTTGAATCTGTAATAACCGTCATGCCGCTTTGATTGTAACGCAGTGAGAGTTTTTCCTTTCGTTATAGATAATTGAAGTTTATATTCAATTGTGAGATATTCTGTTTTATGGATTATTCGCTTTGGTATGAGCAACCTGCTTCAGATTGGAATGAAGCAGTACCTTTAGGGAACGGCAGGCTCGGCATGATGATGTACGGTCTGCCAGGATTCGAGAAGCTCCAGATAAATGAAGATTCTGTTTGGTCAGGTTTTTTCCGGGATAGGAACAACCCTGAGGCGAAGGAAGCTTTGAGCGAAGTAAGGAAGCTTCTTACAGATGGAGAAATCCGGCGGGCGCAGAAAAAAGTACAGGAATCCTTCAGCGCGTTACCATGTAATGAGAGGTCTTTTCAAACAGCCGGATATTTTAACATTTCGTGCAATACGGACAGTAATGCCGGATATTGCGGCGACTATCCTGTAACGGAAGTGCCTGTTGGTGGCGAGAAAGGTTCTAGTGTAAAACAGTATAAGCGCACTCTTGATGTTTCGACTGCCGTTGCAACGGTTGAGTTTGATTCTGACGGTATCCATTATTTCCGCGAATATTATATTTCTGCGCCTGATGACGTGATGGTTATAAAGCTGACAGCCGATAAAAAAGGCTCGGTGAACTTTGCCGCCAATTTTGACAGGTCGATTTGGGAAGACGGAAAAGGGAAGATAGATAACCGAACTGTTTTTATAGACGATGCGCACGGTATTCCGTTCTGTGCTATGGCACGCGCTGTTGTTGACGGTGGAACTGTACGAACGGCAGGTCAATTTCTGATTGTGGAAAATGCCGATACCGCTATTATTTTTGTTGATATAAGGACAGCTTTCCGTGAAAGCGATTTCAAGGCGACTTGTCTTAAAAAGCTCGATGAGCTTGCGGCTAAGTTCGATTCTTGCAAAGGCACGGATTCAAAGGCTTTTTCTGCGGTTTATGATTCGATAAAAGCTCAACATATCGCGGATTATCAGAAATACTTTAACCGAATGAGTTTTGAACTCGGTGATGGCGCTTCTGATGCCAGTTGCGTGGTCTCAGAAGCGGAAACTAGTGATGTGCGGGGCGAAAGCAAAACCAATGTCACTAGTGCCGACACAGCTGCGCTGCCCACTGACAAGCGGCTTGAAGCGTTCAAACAAAAGCCGGATGATCTTGATCTTGTAAGGCTTTATGCTGATTTTGGACGGTATCTGTTGATTTCTAGCAGTCGACCAGGAACGCTTCCGGCGAATCTTCAGGGAATTTGGTGCTGGAAGATGGAATCGGATTGGGGCAGCAAATATACAATAAACATCAATACAGAGATGAATTACTGGCCGGCGAATTGCTGCAATCTTTCAGAGATGGAAGAGCCGCTTTTTGATTTGATGGAGCGTATGCTGTCAAACGGCAAGGTTACGGCGCAAAAAATGTATGGCTGCCGTGGCTTTGTGGCACACCATAACACTGATATTTGGGGTGACTGCGCCCCGCAAGATTTGTGGATGCCCGCAAGCTGGTGGGTTCTTGGCGGGGCATGGCTTGCTACACATATCGTAGCGCACTACGAATACACGCAAGACAAAGATTTTTTGCGCCGGATGTACCCGGTTTTGCACGAATCGTGCCTGTTTTTCGCGGATTTTCTGACAGAAGGAACGGAAACGCTGCCCGATTTGCCAAGAAATGCCAATAGTGCGGATGAAAGTTGCGCCACAACCTGCGCCGCCGCACGCAAAAACCTTACGGTAAGTCCTTCTTCTTCGCCAGAAAACACATACAGGCTGCCGAACGGACAAACAGGCTCGCTTTGTCCGGGCTGCGAAATGGATAACCGCATTCTGGAGCAGCTTTTTAAAGGCACGCTTTATGCGGCGGCGCAACTAGGGAATGAAGTTCCGTCCGCTTATGCCGCCGCCGTGGAAAAAGACATGCCGCTTTTCTCAGAGATACTCTCGCGGCTTCTGCCCCCGGTAATTCAGTCAAACGGAACGCTCCGGGAATGGAACGGCGAGTTTGAGGAAGTTGAGCCGGGACACAGACATATTTCGCATCTTTACGGACTTTTTCCCGGGTGCACAATTTCTAAAGACGAAACCCCGGAATTGGCAGAAGCCGCGCGAAAGACGTTGGAACATCGGCTTTCCCACGGCGGCGGACACACCGGTTGGAGCCGCGCATGGATAATAAACTTCTATGCTTCCCTTGGTGATGGTGGAAAATCTTGGGAAAACGTGCAGGCACTTCTTGCTAAATCTACGCTGGGAAACCTTTTCGACAATCATCCGCCGTTCCAAATTGACGGAAACTTTGGCGGACTTGCTGGTATTATCAGGATGCTTGTTCAAAGCCGTGTACGGAACGGCGAAGTTGTGGTTGAGTTTTTGCCTGCACTTCCTGCCGCTTGGAAAAACGGCTCTTTGCGCGGAGTTGCGCTTTGTGGTAACCTTGAAGCCGACCTTTCCTGGAAAGACGGCAAAGTCACTGATTGGAAAATCCGCCCTAAATCCGCCGATTGTAGTGTGCGGTCGAAAAGCAACGTAGACGAAAAACCGTGTGAAAAACATGTGTCAGAAGTTACACTTGTAATTCCAGGAAAAACATTGAAATACGAAGTGCGTTAGGCAACCCTTGAATAGAAGCGGTTTCGCAGGGGCTCATCCGAGACTCGCTCAAAACGCTACGTTTCTCGCGTTTTGCCGGCTTCGCCGTCGCTCCCTACCCCGCAAGTGCCGACCGTAAGTTCGCGTTAGCGAACGTCGGGAACGCCCAATTATTCTTATTGATGCGAGTCCGCTTCCGTACCCCACACCTCAATTTGCGTAAGTGCAACGAACGATGATGGGGCAGTTTCGTCCTTCAGGAGATTCCCAAGTTTGAGCGCGGTTATTGTTTTCGGCGCGGTCGCAAAATTCCACTCGTGTGGCGCATAACTTTTTCCCATATCCAGAGTACGGCTTTGCTCGGTACCATCCGGCGCCAGGAATGTCACTGTAACGTGCTGCAAGTAGTTGTCGTGCGGAAAATCAGCGCATGGCACAAGAACAAGCTTGTCCATTTTTACGGCTCGCCCGAATTCCAGCGTCAATTCTGCGTTCGGATTGCAGTTAATGACCCACGACTCGTAAGGCCAGTTCCCATGAGAACGGTTTTCTGTGTTGCCGTCAATTGCGTTTCGAGCAGCACTTACAGACTCTCCGTGTGTTTCTATGTTCGCTGATACATGAGGAAAACAAACATCCTTTGCGGATGTGGTGTCGTGGCAGTTCAGCGCAAGGTTTTTTCGGCTTTCACTTTCGCACTGCTCTGCTTCTCGCGCTTTTAATAGATGAATGTCACCGCTGAAAGTTTTGGGATTATAAGCCAGGCGGTCTTCACCGAAAGGAATTGTCAGCGTGTAGTTTGCGCCTTTCATGTAAACGAACGAAGGCGCAAGAGCATCGTCGAGCTGTATTACAAGAAACGAGCCGGGTTTTGTGGTGAGTGTTATTGTGTCGCCTTCCTGATATTCGGCTTTGTAAACAAGGTTTACGGCGTAATTTCCGTTGTCTGTTGCAAGCAGTGTTCCGTTTTTGTCGTTTATCGATATGGCGATGTTGCTCATTTTTTTATCTGTTCCTTAAGCTCTTTAAGCGTTTTGTTCGCCGGATAGATTTTTTCCGCTGCATCAAGATACGGGGCGGCTTCGGCTTTTTGCTTTAAGTTAATGAGTGCGTAGGCAAGCGAAATATTCACATCGAACAGGTCAAAAGGCTCGTACTCCGCATTTGGGTCTGTAAGAATTGCTTTCATACATTTTATACCGTCTTTGTAGTTGTAAAATGGTGAAGGTGCGTAGATTGTCTGCGCGTCTCGAAGATACATTGCACTCGCGCATCGTGGGTTGTGCTTAAGAACATCTTTTGCAAGTCCATTCACGCGGATTCCTTGTGTCATCATGTACCAAAATGATTTTACGGTGCAATTTTGCGCAATGGCGTTTGTGTAAATCAAGATTATTTCGGCATTTTCGTTTTCGTTTCGCGCTTCATCCGCGTATTCAAAAGCGGTGTCGCAAAGTTTTTCGGCGCGCTTTTTATCGCCTGCGTTTCCGCAAATGCGGCTCATTAAGTAGTAGCACCAAGCGAGGTTCACTTTTTTTGTGATTCCGGTTGGTGTTTGCTCTGCTTCTTTCAACGCATCCTGAAAAAGCTGTTCGTATTGTGCCGAAGTGGTCGTCAAATCGTTGTAGAAAGCGTCGTGCAAGGCTTTTCGCGCCGGCGGTTCTGTTGCAAAAAGGTTTGTAGAAAGCGTGAAAAACAAAATCAGTGCGAAAAGGATTGTGGCTGAAATTTTCTTGGTTGTTGTCTTTGCCATCGCATTTGAAAGGTTCATAATGGTATTTTAGCACGAGGGCAGGAGCTTTTCCAGATATTTGGGCAGAGTGAAGTTTTTGCGCGGCTTTTGTACGGGATAAGGAGCGATTCGATTGTATCGCGATTGAGTGGCGAATGTGTGGCGGGGCTATTGCGATGGCGCGGATTCTATATGCGCAAATCGCCACATACAAAAAAAGAGCCGCTTCCCCTCCCGAAAGCGACTCTAATATTACGTACACTAGTTGCCTGTGGTACAAAAGAAGCACTGCCCTGTGTATACTGCGAGCTATGCTTTATTTTTTTTAGTATAACATTGATTAAAAAATAATGGAATAAAAAAATGATAATTTCTGAGTTTTATCACTCACAAAATTTAAGAAAAAATGTATAATCATTTTCTATGGAACACATTTGGGAAATGCCAGAGATTCAGGCTCTTCACAGGCTGCCGGCACGCAGTCCGCTTTTACCGTGGTCAAATTCTTCTTTGTCGGCGCAAGATGCCGCGTCTGGTCCGGAGAATCGCGACCTTTCAAATAACAGCTATTTCAAAAGTCTTGACGGAGAATGGGGATTCCGTTTTCTCTCCAGCCCGTCAGTTGTAGAGACGGATTCCGAGCTGAATGGTTGGACGCAAAAATCTTATAACGATGATAATTGGGAAAAAATAAAAGTTCCCGGAACATGGACGCGGCAGGGATACGATAAGCCGCATTATACGAATGTGCAGATGCCGTTCGAGAATATTCCGCCGAAAGTACCCGAAGAAAACCCCACAGGCCTTTACAGGCTTACGTTCGAAGTGCCTTCTGAATGGCAGGGCAGACGGATTGTGCTTCACATCGGGTCAGCGGAAAGTGTTTGCATGGTGTGGGTGAACGGCCGTTCGGCGGGATGCTTTAAGGACACAAGGCTGCCGTCCGAGTTTGATGTTACGGATTATATCGATTTTTCAGCGGATTCTGCGGATGCAGCCGGACAAGCGGGCTTGAACACGATTGCGCTCATGGTCGTACGCTATTCCGATGCGAGTTTTGTAGAGGATCAGGATCAGTGGTGGTTTGGCGGCATTCACCGGAGCGTATATCTTTATTCGACGGAAAATATGTGGATAGAGGATGTGGAAGCTGTACCAGATTTGCGCGATACGGACAATGTGTTAGGAGTCGCGAGTGGCTTGGGTGATGGCGCACAACCTGAATTTGCGGGTGCGGATTGTGGCGCGAATCCTGTGGGCGGCGGTGCGTCAGGGACCGCGAACGGCTCTGCAAATGTCACGAGTTCTGCGGGTTGCGATAAGGCGAAAGCGGCGCTTGTCGCGGAGATTCCGCTTAAAATCCACATGGGCATAAAAGAAGATGTTCCCGGCAACAAAAAATGCAGTGTTTCTTGGAAACTTTACCCGGTAGAGAACGCGGCGGATATGGGGTCTTCGTCGCTGCTGCCGCCCGTTGCAGAAGGCTGCGAGGAACTTGTTTGCAACATTCGGCAAAACCTTAACGAAATACGCACAAAAATCACTGTGGAAAACCCGCGTGTTTGGTCGCACGAGACACCGAACCGTTATGTGCTTTCGTTGGAGCTTTTTGACGAGGACGGGCGGCAGATAGAATCTTGTGCGCTTTGTACGGCTTTCCGTTCTGTGCGCACGGAGAACCGTCATCTGCTTATAAACGGAAGAGTTGTTTACATAAAAGGTGTAAACCGTCACGAGCACGATGAAAAAACGGGCAAAACCCTTAGCACGGAGGCTATGGTTAAAGATATCCGGCTTTTGAAAGCCCACAACTTTAATGCCGTGCGCACATGCCACTATCCAGACGATGAACGCTGGTACGAGCTTTGCGACAAATACGGTATCTATCTTGTGGACGAGGCAAATATCGAAAACCACTATTATTACGACGGTCTTTGCCGCAGCGAAATGTACTCGTACGCTTATATGATACGTGTTCAGCGCATGGTTCGCCGTGACAAGAATCATCCAAGCGTAATTATGTGGTCGCTCGGCAATGAAAGCGGTCATGGCTGGAATCAGGAAATGATGTACGCGTGGTGCCATTCGTTTGATAAGACGCGCCCTGTTCATTATGAGGGCGGAACACGCAAAGAGTACACACAGTCCGGCTATTCGTTGGAGACGTTCGCGCGCGGAAAGAACGTTACCGACGTTGTATGCCCGATGTATCCGGATATTCAGCTTATTAAAGAGTGGGCAGAAATAACGGCTGGAACTGATGAAAAACGGCCTTTCATTATGTGCGAGTATTCTCATGCAATGGGCAACTCGAACGGAAGCCTTTCTGATTATTGGGATGTTATCCGGAGCCATGACGGGCTGCAGGGCGGATTCATTTGGGACTGGATTGACCAGGGCTTAGAGGCTTTTGACGAGAAAGACGAAAAATACTGGAAATACGGCGGTGATTTTGGTGATAAGCCGACCGACCGCGATTTTTGTCTTAATGGTATTTTGCTGCCTGATCAGTCTACAAAGCCCGTTATGAACGAGTGCTTTAAGGTTTTCCAGCCGGTGGAGATTACGTCTGTTGATAAGGATAAGGGCTCGGTTATTGTTGAGAACCGCTTTGATTTTACGAACCTTGACTGCTTGAGCCTAAAATGGCGGCTTGAAGAAGACGGGGTTTCATTTGCGGAGGGTTCAGTCTTGCTGCCTGCCGCAGCACCGGGACAGTCTGTTGAGGTTGAAGTTCCGTTCTTGGCCGCGCTCGCTGCTCGTGTTGGCGCGGATGCGGAAACCGATAGTGCCGTATCTGGCGCGGACGCGGATTCGAGCGCGTCTGTCGGTGCCGAGGCTTGCACAGGAAGCGGCCCTGGCGCGGATTCAGAAATCGAAGCAGATACGGCGCGGTGTGGTAATCGGCACCTCGGCTCTGGCGAAATTGTTTTGCACGCTGATTTCGTTTATAACGAGCAGTTTGGTCTTTTGAGCGCGGGTTCTGTTGCTGGTTGGAGTGAGGCGGTGCTGCGGCAGGCAGAGAAACCCGAAACAACTGAAGTTACAGGACTTTTGGCAGCGGCTGCTTGCGAGAAAAAACGCGAGGAGCTTGAAAACAGCGTATTCTGTTCTGCGCTTGTTCCATCAGTTTTCCGCTGCCCCACAGAAAACGACGACCAAAAGACAATGCCGAACATGAATCGCATCGGGCACGAATGGGTCGAGTATCTTATGGACAAGATTTCGTGGGATGAACCGAGCGGCATAATCACTGCAAACGATAAGGAAATTGGTTCATGTAACATGAAGTGGAGTATGGTAAAAGACGGCTCCGGAAAGGAAGTTCTGGAGCTTGCGACGGAGTTTACACTGAATGACGCGTTGCCAGAATACCCGAAGATTGGCTTGACAGCGAAAATAAGCTCCGCTTACGAAAACGTCAAATGGTACGGCAAAGGCGCACACGAGTCTTACAATGACCGTTGTGCTGGTTCGCCGCTCGGTTGTTACACAAGCAAACTTCACGATATGGAAACACCGTATATTGTGCCGCAGGAAAACGGAAACCGTTACGGTGTGCGTTGGCTTGAAATTCGCGGCGGTTCAGAAGACGCGGGCGGAAGTAATGGCAGTAAAGGCGGGTTCCGCATCGAGTCTGATACACCGTTCTGTTTCAGTGTGATGCATCATGAGGCGAGTGACTTGTGGCGGTGTTTCCACATGAACGAGCTTACGGATACGACGAAAAACGGTTACTATATCCTTAACTTGGATATTGCGCAGCGCGGTGTCGGAACGGCGACTTGCGGACCAGATACTCTGGAACAATACAGAGTAAAACCGGGCACGTACAAAGCGACATTCCGGTTTGTGTTCTGAAGAAAAGGCTGTCGTACTGATGGTTAAGCCAGGCGTTGCGGGGGTGGCGTTTGAACCCCCGCAGAGGGGGTAGCGGACAAGACCGGAGCGAGCCGGACACGGCAAGTGAGGACTTGGGAGCGAGGGGGAATAGCGTAAAGATTCGTAACGAATCTTCTAGCGGACTTCCCCCTGTTTTCTAAAAATATGAGGTGTATATGATTTACAGATATAAAATGCCAGTAAACAAAGAGTCTATAAAGGTTTATCTGATTTTAGCAGCATGTGCTGTGGTGGGAATCGGGTCGTTTTTTTTGCTGCCGACAATCGGGGCTGTAATTGTGCTGGTAATCTGCGGTTTTATTGCGTATCAGATTCTTAAGGCAATGGCGAAGGCACTGAGCGCAAGGGTCACAACGTATACGGACGGTTTTTCGGTACGAATGGCAGACGGAACGAAGATGGAGTTCGAGTGGGATCTTATTTCGTATGCGGGATTCGTCGTAGAGGGGATCCAGAAGGGATATTTGTTTGTCTATGAGGAAAGCGTGGACAGGTTTATTCAGTTGCCACCGGCGTTTGAGAATCTGCAGGAATTGCGTGAGGAGATAGAAGAGCATCATCCGGTTGAAGATTGCATCATGAAGCCAAGCGAGACGATAAAAGAGCGCATCAAGTCGATTTTTGTGCCGGAATCAACAGAAAACGAGGCGAGTGCAAAGGCTGCGAGTGAAGCATCCGGGGTTGACAGTGCTGCCGATGTGGAATCTGAAGCATCCGGAGTTGACGGCACTGGCGAAGCAGAAGAAACTATTAATATAGAAGAAAAGGCAGAGTCTGGAGCGACCGATGACACGGAAGCGGCAGATAGCACAAAACTTGATAACGCAGACTGATTTGTGCGAAGTGTGTATGGGTTAGGTATTTCGCGAAGAATATAACAAGGAGGCAATTTGATGACAGAAAAAGAAGCGATAACGGCGCGTCATTCCGTTAGACAGTATGATAGTGATCCGATAGAAGAGGAAAAATGTATCGAATTGAGTGACCTTATAGATGAATGTAATTCAAAGAGCGGGCTGAATATCCAACTCATTCTGTTTGACGAGGAGTGTTTTGATACGCTTTTTGCACATTACGGAAAATTTACTAATGTAAAGAATTATATTGCGCTCGTGGGTAAAAAATCCATGGAAAACCTTGATGAACTTTGCGGTTATTATGGCCAAAAAATCGTGCTTGCTGCGCAGATGATGGGTCTTAATACGTGCTGGGTTGCTGGTTCGTACAGCAAAGGAAAATGTAAAGCGGTAGTTCAGCCAGACGAGAAAATTGTTAGTGTAATTTCAATCGGACACGGTTTGAACCAAGGGCACGAGCACAGGTCAAAGCCGATGGAAAAGCTTTGTAACGTGGCGCAGCAGGATATGCCAGCTTGGTTCAAAGACGGAATGGAAGCTGCAATGAAAGCTCCTACGGCAATCAATCAGCAGAAGTTTTTTGTGACGCTCGATGGCGAGAATGTCACAATAAAAGCGAAGTTCGCGGCTATGGCGAAAATCGACTTGGGTATAGTGAAGTACAACTTCGAGGTCGCATCCGGGAAAAAGGTTTTGTAGAGGCAAAGAAGGCAAATGGTGGGATGCGAGTGTTGTGCGGTAAGGTTGGGGTGAGAGTGGAAGCGCGCGTCCCTACGTACCAAATGGCTATTCTGCCAAAAACCAATCTTCCATCCGTAGAAACGATTTCTCTTTCATCGGTTCAAAATCTGCTGTGTTGTGTGTAACAAGTACCATTCCGTTAGAAATTGCGGTTGCGGCTATTTGGGAATCATAATATGGAAGCGATATACCGTCTTTTCCTGCAATCGCTTGCATTTCACCACAGATTTGTGCAGAAAACTTGTCGTACGGAATAATTTCAACATTATCTTCAAGTACTTCTATAAAACTGTGAATCCTGTTGCGTCGTTTGTCTTCTGGCATTTGATTTACTCCGTGTATCATTTCTTGCCAAGTTACTGAAGCGATTGCGCAAAGATTTTTCCGTGCAGAGTAAAGAGCAAGAACTTGTTCATTTGGTCGTGCTTTTACAAATTCAGAGACGATGTTTGTATCCAATAGATATGTTTTTTTCATAGTCGTTGCTTCCATTTTATTTGGTAGAATTATGCCCACGGATCTTTAGAATAATCAGGACAATCGCGAGAAGGTGTAAAATCAAGACCGATATCATCAAGCTCATTTTCATACTCTTTTCGCCATTTCATAAGCCAATCTTCTTTTTTTGAAGATGAAGCTTCATATTCTCCATAGCTGATAATTACAGCAACCGGCTTGTCGTATCTTGTTAGCTCGACAGTCTCGCCTTCCTCTGCCAGCTTTACCAGAGCTGAAAAATTGTTGCGGGCTTCGTAAATGGATGTTCTGCACATGGAACCCTCCTGCGTCTATATAAACTATAACATCGATTTCAAAGATAGTCAACATTTAAAATGTTAGCCAACATTGTAGCTAGGAAGATCCCGGTTCAGACGGACGAAATACACGAAGATTTTAAAAAACTCCACCCTTAAAAGCGTGGAGATTTTGCGACTTTTTGCGCAAAGTTCCCTCATAAAAGTGTAAAGATTTTGAAAAAATCCCTCATAAAAATGTAAAAATCCTTGAAAGTTCGCTCATAAAAATGTAATATACTTATAGAGGAAGTATTTAGGGATTTATGGAAAGAACCGTATATCAGCAATTATATGCGTGGAAAAACAAAGATAATCGAAAACCGCTTATATTGAATGGAGCACGACAAGTAGGGAAAACCTGGTTGCTAAAAGAATTCGGTAAGCATGAATATGATAACGTGGCTTATATAAACTGCGACGAAACGGTAGAAATGAAACAAGCGTTTGCAGATTTTGATACGGAACGCTTAGTTAGAGTTTTTTCTGTGCTTAGTGGCACGGAAATCAAACCAGAAAAGACCCTCATTATCTTGGATGAGATTCAAGAAATTCCTTTGGGACTTACTTCCTTAAAATATTTTTGTGAGAATGCTGGCGAATATCATATTGCAGTAGCAGGAAGCTTGCTTGGTATCGGACTTCACGAGGGAACTGGTTTTCCTGTAGGAAAGGTGGATGAGATTAATTTACATCCGCTTTCATTTGAAGAATTTTTACTTGCGATGGGTGAAAAAATCATTGTTCAGCAAATGAAAGAAAGCCGTTGGAATGAATTGTCAGGTTTGTCTCATCGATTTATAGAATTACTGCGTCAATATTATTATGTGGGTGGAATGCCTGCTGTTGTTGCTTCATATGTAAAAGACAAAAATCTTTTTGCTGTTCGTGAAATGCAAAATCAAATTTTATCTGATTACAGGCGTGATTTTTCAAAGCATGTTCCGGCTGATATTTTGCCAAAGGTGAATCTTGTGTGGGATTCAATTCCGGCACAATTAGCCAAAGAGAATAAAAAATTTGTATACAGTGCTATAAAAAAAGGCGGTCGTGCTAAAGAGTTCGAAAATGCGATTCAGTGGCTTTCTGATGCTGGATTAATTCATAAAGTCATGCGTGTTTCTAAAGTTGAACGTCCATTGAAGTTTTATGAAGATTATGATGCTTTTAAACTGTTTGTCCTGGATTTAGGGCTTTTAGGTGCAATGGTTCAAGTTAGCGCAAAAGATGTACTTGTGAATAATAAAGCGTTCACGGAATACAAAGGTGCATTTACGGAGCAGTTTGTTCTTCAGGAAATAGCAGGATTAGATATGAATGCCTACTATTATTCAAAAGAAAACTCTTTGTTGGAGCTTGATTTTATTATTCAAAAAGATGAGATATATCCGATTGAAGTAAAAGCAGAAGAAAATTTACGCTCAAAAAGTTTAAGAACAATTTATGAAACAAACAATTCCTTGAAGCCATGCCGTTTTTCAATGGCTGCTTATAAAGAGCAGGATTGGATGAAAAATATTCCGTTGTATCTTGTAAAAGCGTGGCTTAGTACAATATCATGAAAAAAGACAGTCGGATGGTGATGTGAAAAAGCGGTTAGGTTCAGAGTGACGGGAACCGCTCCGGGTCAGGTCCATATTATAAAAACATAGCCATGTAATATGGAACGGTGATCTTGTTTTTTGCTACGCCTATGTTGTTTTCTGAAAGTTTGTAACAAATTTTTGCCTCATATTTTGGATTCTTTAGCACTGTATTTGCGGATTTTGTATTACCGGTCGTTGATTCCTTTTGCCCACAGAAATTCTTCAAAATCCATGGGTTTCATATAAACTATACGTTCAAATCCTGTCGGAACGCCTTTGCTTTTCTTTTTGTTGTAGCCTTTAATACCAAGAAGAGAACCGGTTGCAATAATGTCAAAACGTCCATCTTCACAGAACGGTTTGATGCTGGAGCGCGCATTTGCGCATTCTTGAACTTCATCAAAGATGATAACTGTTTTGCCTTCGATAAAATGTGTACCGGGAAGTATTGCGGAAAGGTCTAGAATGATTCTATCAACATTCAAATCGGAATCAAAAACCTTTTTTGCATTTTCATTTTCTTTGAAGTTTATATATACGATGTTTTCATAATTGGCATTTGCAAACTCACGGACCGTATATGTCTTTCCAATTTGTCGGAGACCTTTTACAACAAGGGCTTCCTTTTTGCCGGTTGAGTTTTTCCAAGCTTCAAATTCATTTATAATCTTTCGTTTGAACATAAAAAGTCCTCTTGTATTTGCGTCAGCAGGCGTTCTGCTGTAAGTTGAAGTGGTATTTGGGTGTTCTGGTATTCGCCACTCGGATATTTAGGCGTTCCATCGCACTTTTTCAACCGAGTTTTCAATAGTTGAATACACTTTTTCAATGGAGTTTTTGGCAATACTACGCACTTTTCCCAGCGAGTTTTTTCGCTATGGTGATTTTGATGGTCTATGCGGAGATTTTGGGATCCTTTCTTGAATAGACCCTCGTAAACGTGTAATAATCGGGTTTGTTAGTGAAAAAAACGCAGCTCGGAGGGGTGATGTGAAAAAGCGGATACGTTCTTTCGCGGTGATTCTCGTGGTTTACGTGATTGCGATTGTCGCCGGGATTTTTGCATACGGTTTTTTTAAGGGTGCGCTAGCTAGTGCCGGGAATAGCACGCTTGGCGCGGACATTGGCAGCGCAAGTGGTGCGGATATTAATGTCGCAAACTTTGGCGACATAGCTGGCTCGAACACTGAAAACGCCAGCGGATTTGCGAGGCTTCCGTTTTTGCTACCGCTTTTTCTTGCCGATGTCGCGGCGACAATCGTTGTGTTTTTATTCAGCCTGATTTTGAAAAATGCCTCTGTTTACGACCCATACTGGAGCGTTCAGCCGCCTGTGATTCTGAGTATTGCGCTTGTTAAATGCGGAACTTCTCTTTTGGGGACACTCCTTTTTGCGGCTGTTCTTTTTTGGGGAGTCAGGCTTACGGCAAACTGGGCGTACACTTTCAAAGGGCTTGAACATCAGGATTGGCGTTATTCCATGCTCCGCGACAAGACGAAGAAAATCTATCCGCTCATAAACTTTTTGGGAATCCACTTGTTTCCGACGATTGTCGTATATCTGTGTATTTTGCCGGCTGTCGCGGTTGTGTACGAACAACCTGCATTCCGTCCGCTGTGCGCCGTGTTTTTACTGCTCAGTTTTGCCGCTACAGTTTGCCAAGGAATAGCGGATACGCAAATGCATATTTTCAGGCGAGAAGGCACAGGCGGCTTCATTCGTACCGGGCTTTGGAAGCATTCGCGACACCCGAACTACGCTTGCGAAATCCTGATGTGGTGGGGAGTCGCGCTTACGAGTGTCGCCGCCATGCCAGGACGATGGATGCTTTGTGCCGGGGCTGTTGTGAACACGCTTATGTTCTTTTTTGTGAGCATCCCGATGGCAGACAAACGCCAGTCAAGAAAACCGGGCTTTGATGAATACAAAAAAGCTACACGAATATTATAGAGGTGTAAATTGGGTAATCCGTGAAATTAATCCCCGATGAATCATCTCTATAAGTTGAAAAATCGAATGAACCGCAATCCGGTACGAGTATTATTGTGGGTTTTTCCGAGGAATGACAACCTTGAATTGTTCGCCGTCTTTGTCATTTTCGAATTGTATGTTCGGTTGCTTTTTTATAGCGCGCGCAATTCCTGAGCCTAGCCCTCGGTAAGTCATCAGCTTTGAAGCATAAGAAACAATAAGATTGTTTCGAACAACGGCATTGCCCATCTTTATGTTTTCGATTGTAAGTGAATTCGGAAGACAACCTGGGCTTATAATCTCTACGCGGTTGTCGAAAATCAAAACACGGACAGGGGAGTTTTTCGAATAATCACGGTGCGTAAGTGCATTCTGAACAAGTTCTTGTAAAGCTATGTCGGAAATTTCAAGAATTCCGGTGCTGTTGAAATCTTGCCCAGTAGTATAAACTGATTCGTACCGAAGGTGTATCACCTCGATACTTACGTCGGGGGTATTGATTTTTCACGAATGTAATATATTTACTAACAGAAGGTCTCCATTAACCTGCGGTTTTAATCCGTATAGAGATGAAGATTAATGAAAGACTGCTTGGTTTTCGAGCAGCCTTATTTTTTAGGTTTTCACTTAATGGCAGAAATTATTTAACAGTAGAACTTTAATGAGTTGTGTTCCAAAAATTCTTTGAAAAAGTGCAGATCCTTGTCTGTAAAGTGTTCGTTAAAAATCCATTTGTATGAAGGCAGTTCGCACCTAGCAGAATAAAAACCGCCCTCATCGCGTGGTTTTTCAAACTGGACTTCCACAGATTTTCCGCTTTCGGAGTTTTTTATATCAGAATGAGATATAAGTGTTCCGTCTGCCAGTTCAACATACTGATAAAACATATCTGCTGCCTCCTTTTTTATTAACATTAACACAAAATATTCATTTTAGGAATCTTTCAGTCTGAGAATCTGGCAAAATCCTGTTTTAAACGTGTGAGCCAGGGCGATGTACGGTCGCTTAGGCGACCTTACGAGTTTGCGGTGCAAACTCACGGAAAGTTTCTGCGGGTTTTAGGGCGGCAGCCCTAGGTGTGGGGGTAGCGGAGCGCCCTACGAGCATAGCTCTCCGGGAGACTCGCTAACGATAGTCCACTGGACTGTCGTTCCCCTGCGCATTGAAACGCTTCGCTGGCAACGCGCAGGGGCGCTCGCTAGGGGGCGGCTGCCCCCTTCCTATGCACCACAATTTTCGTAAAAATTTCCGCGTCAAATGACCTTGAAGAAAACAGCATATAAATGTATTCTATACGGTAGCGTATACTATTCGAAAGTTCGGATTGTGGTCGTCTGCCTCGTTTTGTGGCAAGCGTCTTGCCGGGCTTTCAAGTGTCATATTTTTTATTAGGAGGACATAATGTCCAGAAAAAAGCAGTCAATGGATGGTAACCAGGCCGCCGCTCATGTAGCCTATGCCTTTACCGAAGTTGCAGGTATTTACCCAATCACTCCGTCTTCTCCTATGGCGGACTTTGTAGACCAGTGGTCTGCAAACGGACAGAAGAACATCTTCGGTTCTCAGACAAAAGTTGTTGAAATGGAGTCT
>JAIKVO010000162.1 GCA_024685655.1 Treponemataceae bacterium | reverse complement strand
ATGTTTTCATCGAAATCGAACTTTAATAATTCAAAAATATACTTGTCTACGGAATCAAACTTCTTAAAATCAGGTGGTTTTATCGGGGAAAAAACTGGATTCTGTTCTTTCATAATGTCCTCCTCCAAGCGTAGAATTGAGGACATTCTAATAAAAGCAGTTTGTCATATCTCGATAAAGAGAATAAAAAAATTCTGCACATTTTTTACCACTCTGCCAGTAAATGATAGAGTGCCCTCTTATAATGAGACCAGAATTGAAAGAATTTACGAACTATCAAACATAGGAGGGGATAGTATGTCGGTCAGAATTGATGGAAACCTGCTTTTGGAAATATTGGAAGAAACACCTAGCACTCAGAATATTATGCTGATGGGAAAACATGGAATAGGAAAATCGCAGATTCTAGAGAAGTTCTATAGTGAGAAGGGATATAAAGTCGTCGCCCTCTTTTTAGGGCAGATGAGTGATCCTGGTGACTTAATCGGTATTCCGCACAAAAACGAAGCCAGCGGGCACACGGAATTTATGCCGCCGTACTGGTTCCCTACAGACGACACACCTGTGGTGCTGTTTCTGGATGAATTGAATCGTGCCCGTCCAGAAGTCTTACAGACAATTATGGATTTAGCTTTGAACCGGAAACTTGCGGGGCGTGCTCTTCCTGCAGGGAGCCGTATCATTTCAGCTGTAAACAATGGTGAGGAATATCAGCTTACGGATTTAGACCCGGCATTGGTTAGCCGCTTCAACATATATGAGTTTGTTCCGAGCGTACAGGATTGGCTTTTGTGGGCGAATAAAAACGGTGTTGACGAGCGGATAATAAGTTTCATTTCTGCGAACCCAAAGATATTAGACAATCAAACAGCAATAGAAAATTTGGACAATCTTGAAAAGACTCCGGATCGTCGGTGGTGGGTTCGTGTGTCAGAGATAATCAGCGGGAAAAAAGAACTGAAACAAAGCCACAAAAGTATGATTGGTGGAATTGTCGGAGGCGTTGCTGCAAATCGATTTCTTGAATTCCTTGATAATAATCGGCTTTTGACCGCAAAAGAGCTTCTGCTCGGTAACTTCGTTATGAGCCAGATTAAGCTTGAAACTTATAAAACTCCGCAGCTTGCAACAATTAATGATGCTGTCTTTGTTTACCTTGAAAGTACAAAAAAAAGTGAGGATGAGAAAAAACTTATGGCGAAAAACCTCACATACTATTTTGATTATCTGGAACACAAGCAAATGCGTGAAGCAATGGCACATTTTGCCAATATGTTCAGCGGTACTATGTATCCGAATGCGCTTGTGTTTATTATCAGTGATTGCCCGGACTTGTATACCAAGATGACGAAGTTTGTCGCGGAGATAAAATAACATGTCAGTAAAAGATACAATCGGTCATATCATTGACCAGTGGTTTTTGTATGAGCCACTTCTTTTTAATGTGTACTGTACGCACAGGCTCGTAGAAAACAAAGAAATGAAAATACCGTTCAGGACAGGCCGTAGGCGCATCGAATATAATCCCGACTTTCTGGAAGAGTACTCCGAAGAAGATATGGAGCTTGCACTAAAGACCGAAGTAACCAGAATTCTTTTGAAGCATCCGTATCAACGTGTTCCAGAAAATCCCAACGGAGCGGCACTCAAAATTGCAAGCGATATTACGATTAACAACGGACACTGTTTTTATAACAACAAAATCCATGATGCAGAGTATTACAAATTCAGTCAGAATCTTAGTTTTGAAGAGTACTATAAGGAATTGTATTACATATGCCCCAATTTTGGTGACGGACAAGATTATATTATGCCCGCAATGGGAGAAAACGAGATTTGGGAGTATGAGGCTGCTGCGGAAGCTTCTGAACTATGGAGCGAGGATGAAGAAATAGCTGATTCTATAAATCAGCAGATAGAAAAAGCACAAAGAACAAATCAATGGGGAAGCATCAGTGGTTGTTTGCAGGAGAGCGTTATAGCATCTCTAAAAATTCCAATGGATTATCGCAGAATTCTGTCTCAATTTCGGGCAAGTATAATAAGCCAACGAAGAAAGCTTACACGTATGAAACCGAACCGTCGGTATGGATTTGATTACATGGGTAGCAGAATTGAGCCAAAAACGCATTTACTTGTTGGTGTAGATGTGAGTGGTTCTATAAGCTCTGATGATTTACAGAATTTCTTTTCGATAATAAACCGTTTTTTCTGTTACGGTGTGAAGATGATTCATGTTGTCGCCTTTGATGCGCAAATAAAACAGGAGTTTGATTTGAAGAAAGCTAAAACTCAAATCAACATAATCGGGCGGGGAGGAACTGATTTTCAGTGTGTGGTAGATTATTACGAAGAACACCCGGAATACCAGGGGATGATATTGTTTACTGATGGATATGCACCATCTCCTCAAATTAAAAAAAGTAAAAAGATAATGTGGATTTTGACTGGTAAGATGGAGTACGATTCTGCAATTCAATGGATTAAAGATTTGCCGGATAATAAAGCTACATGGATTCCCTTAGTTAAGAAAACGAACTTTTAGGAGAAATAATTATATGAAGAAATATTCAAGACTGGATAAAATGATTCGTAAACCTATGGAATACAGGCTAAGTGTTATTATATTCGGGG
>JAIKVO010000071.1 GCA_024685655.1 Treponemataceae bacterium | reverse complement strand
ATTAAATGCCAGCGTCCGCCGGCTATCATCGTATCGTAAATGGATTGAAACATCGTCTTATAATTCTTTGTAGCGGGAATTGACGAAGAGCGCGAAAAGTCCAGTCAGATTCCACACATCGTCTTAAAACAAAAAAAAGGGGCAGCCGAAACCACACAAACAGCATCGGCACCCCTTGTAAACAAAACTATTTGCGGACTATTACAACCTGCTTAGAGGCGTAATATGCTTCAGAGAAATCAACGTTCTTCTTGCGCTCTTCTGTTACAGACATACCAGCAGCGATAAAGTCGATTGCACCGGATGAAAGAGCCGGAATAAGGCTGTCGAACTCCATGTTCACAACTTCAAGCTTCTTGCCATAATCTGCGGCGATTCTCTGTCCCATCGTGATGTCGAAACCAACGATATCAGAACCTTCAACGTACTCAAAAGGAGGGAACGCAGCGTTTGTGCCGAGTTTTACGATTTCTGTTCCGCTAGAAACGACTTCTGCAGGAATCGTGATGTTTCCATCAACAGGCATAAATGCATTGACGAGCTTTTCATAATCACCGTTTGCTTTCATTGTAGCAATTGTCGCGTTGATTGAGTCAAGAAGCTCTGTGTTTCCCTTTTTGATAGCGATAGCATACTCTTCAATAGCAAGGTCAAGATCAACTATCGTAAGGTCAGAGTTGCGTTTTACGATTTCCTTCGCAGGAAGCTCGTCCAGAACGATAAGGTCAATTGCACCGTTCTTAAGGTCAAGCGCGGCATCCATACCTGTCTTGAAACCAACGACCTTAGCGTTTTTCACATCCTCTGTAACAAAAAGCTCACCTGTCGTACCTGTCTGGACACCGATTTTTTTACCCTCCAGATCAGCAGCTGAGTTTATTACAACTTTCTCTTTCTTTCCGCCAGCGAACAATGTCGCAGCAATAAGAATCAAACAAACAACTGTAAGTAATTTCTTCATATTTTCCTCCGAGCTTTTCAAAATTGCATATATATTTATGCACGAAAAGTCTTACTCTTCGGTTAGATTACCATATCAAGGTTTTTGCGTCAATTCAGAACCGCAAGTTTATGCATCTTTCTACCAATTCCTGTATAAAAATGCGCACTCATCATCTTTCGGAAACCATTTAATTAGATCATATTCATTTTTTTGTAGAAAAACACTACGAAACCGTGTAGAATATCAATATGGAAACAAATTTTTTTGACATGATTATTCTTGGTTCAGGGCCTGCGGGGCTTTCTGCCGCACAATATGCCGCAAGAGCCGCACTTAAAGTGCTTGTAATTGAAAACGGGGCATCCAGCCAGGCTTTCAATATAAATAAACTGGAAAACTATCCGGGACTTTATCCTGCCGTTTCCGGACCAGATTTCATGGATGCGATGAAATCCCAAGCCGTTTCTTTCGGAGCAAATTTCCGCATTGCGTCTATAAACTCAATCGATAAAATCGGTGAGACTTTTACGCTGAAAACAGACAGCGAGACATTTAAAAGTAACACTGTACTGATTGCGACAGGAGCAGAACATCGGAAACTCGGCATTCCGGGTGAAACTGAACTTGAGGGAAGAGGCGTTTCGTATTGCGCAACATGTGACGGTCCTTTTTTCCGAAACAAGCGGATTATCGTAATCGGCGGAGGCGACGCAGCCTGCGATGAAGCTACATATCTTTCAACGTTGAGCAAAGACGTTACAATTATTCACCGTAAATCAAGTTTCAGGGCGCAGAAAGCGGTGGCTGACAGGATTTTGACCAACGACAGCATAAAAAAAGTGTTCAACACCGTAGTCAAAGAAATAAAAGGCTCCGAGAAAGTTGAGGCTGTTGTGGTTGAAAACATGATGACTGGAGAAACTTCGGAAATAGGTGCCGACGGTGTGTTCATTTTTGTAGGAATGATTCCGCGCTCCGACCTTGTAGATATGCTCCCGAAAGATGACGGCGGCTACATCATAACAAACGAGAAAATGGAAACTCCCGTAAAAGGGCTTTATTGCGCCGGAGACATCCGCTCCAAAAGCTTCCGCCAGGTTGTAACGGCCACGGCTGACGGTGCAATCGCCGCAGATAGCGCAGGCAAATATATCCGTGAGCTTAAGGGAGAAATTTACAAATAAATGCACCTTTCAGGTTCTGTGCCGGCTCTTGTTCGAACACTGTTAAAATCTTGTTTAAAACAAAAATACCGGACAAGTATTATTTCGATATTTGCGTTTTTATTTTTTTTCTCATCTATTTTCAACGCTAACGCGCAAAGCTCCGTAATCCTTTACAGCGACGGGTATCCTGCAGACCTTAACTTTTGGAGTGACTACCCGGATGATGAACTTGCGGAAGCTATCGTAAACAGGATGACAGATGAAGAACTTTTAGCACAGATACTTATGTTCGGATGGTCAGGCTCAGAACCTTCCAATAATTTATATCAATGGGTCAAAGAAAGAGGTCTTGGAAGCGTAAAACTCTACGGCTGGAACACGGATAATATCTACAAAGTCGCAGAATCGGTATCTTCGCTGCAGCAAAGATCGGTTGAATGCCGATTCAAGATTCCACTTTTTGTCGCGACCGATCAGGAAGGCGGCTGGATCAGGCATGTAAAAGGAGAAACAAGCGATACACCAGGAAATCTTGCCATAGGCGCATCCGGATATCCCTATGACGCATACTACTCCGGTTATTACATCGGCCGCGAGCTTAATGCTATGGGGATAAACATGAACTTTGCCCCTATCGTCGATATCTATTCTTCATTAAAATCAATGGTCATAGGTCCGCGTTCCTTTGGTGACGATCCAGACTATGTAGGAACTATGGGAGTTTCTTTCTCTCAAGGACTCTTTGATGCCGGAGTCATTCCTACTGCGAAACATTTCCCCGGTCACGGTGATACAGATGCAGACTCGCACGGAAAACTGCCTGTCATAAACATATCGAAAGAAACTTTCTACAACAGAGAGCTTGTTCCGTTCAAAGCGATAATTGCAGCCGGATTTCCAGCCATAATGAGCGGACATTTGTGTTTTCCGCAAATTGAGCCGGACGGAACTCCAGCATCTCTATCAAAACGGTATATCAAAAGCATACTTCGTGAAGAACTTGGCTATAACGGTCTTGTAATAACGGACGACATGATGATGAACGCTGCAACTGTTTTTGCCGGTGGTGTTTCGCTTGCAGTACGCATGGCAATAAAAGCCGGAAACGATATCATCATTTTCTCAGACACACCGGACATGAACGATGCAATTTGGCGAAATAATTATCCGCTGATGAATTCTGACCCGGAATTCAGGGGGTGCGTAAAAGAAGCGGCTATCCACATACTGAAAGAAAAACTCAAGTATTTCAAATCTGGGAATGCGGCTCCGCTTTTTCCTGATGTAAACAATCTTGCCGAACGAATACCGGATCCAGAAGGCTCAAAGTTTTTCTTGGAGCAGGCGTGCCGCTCCATAAGTCTGTACAAAGGCGATTCGTTCCCATATACACCGGAACAAGCCCAGAACGAGCGTGTGCTTATAGCGGGACCTTTCATAACATATCAGAGCGAATTGAAAAAAAGATATAAAAACGCCGAACTGTTTTATTATCGTTACACGATGGATTCAGACCAGCTTGCGACCAGCTCTGAGGATCTTTTGCGGATGGTCAGAAGATACGACACTTCTATAATAATCGTAGGCAATGAGGAAACCGCTGCTATCGCAAATTCCCTCAAGAATTGCGGCAAAAAAATCATAATAATCTCTGTCCTTTCTCCTAATTTCGTAATAGACATGGATTGGGCTGATACTATTCTTTTCGCATACAGCTATTCTGATTACTCGTTCAAGGCAGTGGCGGCAGTTCTTTCAGGAGAAATTCCTGTGTATGGGAAAATCCCGCTTTCATTGCCGGAGAAAGAATAATGCTTTTAATATCCGAAATTGACGATGATTCGCTACTTGATGTCGCAAGATTCATAGCACAAGATGAGCAGAAAAACATAACGCTCTCAAGTCTTTTCTATAGTGACGGGAAATGCAGTTTGCCATCAGAGGCAAAGTATAAGATCTTTCTCTTTAGAACAACAAAAGATGAACTGAAAGGCGTTGTTTCTTTTTCAGAGCATGGGCAGATTCTTCATTGCCTGAAATTCACTTCCGAAACTGAAAAAGCAGAGTTTTGTAAACTCCTTGCCGATGAAATTCCACACAAACAAGTATTCTGCATTATAGGCGAAAAAGAAGGATGCGAGCTTGTTGCATCTGCTGTAAAAAGACGCAGACAAGAAACAAGAAGTTATATGCTCATGCATTACGAAGGCAACACAGAAAAACTGCATTTGCCAGAAAATCTGGAGCTTGTAAAATGCGAAGCAATGCATCTTGACGACCTTGTGCCTCTTCAAAAAGGTTATGAAATGGACGAAGTTCTTCTTGATGCCGCAGATTTTGAAGAAGCCGTATGCCGTCTTACACTCAGGAAAACATTACGAGAGCAGATAGTTTATGCACTTTTCACTGAGCCAGGGAAAAAAGCAGTCGCAAAGGCAGGAACAAACGCACGCGGTCTTAATTGGTATCAGCTTGGGGGAATCTACACAGTTCCGCAATACAGGAACCATGGCTTTGCTGCTTTTTTGGCACAAACACTCGCTTTGAAAAATGCAGAAATGGGTAAAAAAACAGCTCTTTTCGTTAAGTGCGCAAATATTCCGGCCAAAAAAGCATACACGAAAGCAGGATTCGTAACAGACACTTCATTTGAGATTATTTATTACTGAGCAAGGAATACCCTGTTTAACCCGAAATTCTGTTCGCCCCATTTCAATTTACAAAATACGAAGGGTGAAACCATTCGTAACTTGCGAAAAACGAGAAATTTCGAAACACGGTGGCCGAGAATCAGTCCAAATCTATTATTTATAAATCTTTACACCGCTGCGGTCAATTGTCTTTTCGCACGCTTCCCACAAGCCGTTAAGATATGCGGCTCCGAGCGCGCGGTCGTAAAGTCCGTAACCAGGCATTGCTTTTTCACCCCAAATCATACGGCCATGATCAGGGCGGATAACTCCGTCAAATCCGGTTTCGTAGAGCGTCCTCACAATCTTGAACATATCGAACGATCCCGCGCTCGAAAGATGTGCTGACTCCTGAAAATCCTGAACAGGATCATCGATAGCAGTGTTGAACTTAAGATTTCTTATGTGCGCAAAATGGATTCTTCCAGTAGCAGCTTTTATCATCTCGCAAAGATCATTCTTGCGGTTCGTGCCATATGAGCCGGTGCAGAACGTCAAGCCGTTGTGCGGATTGTCCACGGCTTTTAGCATGCGAACCACGCTTTCCTTGCATGTGATGATTCGCGGAAGCCCGAAAACCGGCCATGCAGGATCATCCGGATGAATCGCCATATCTATATCGTATTTGTCACACACCGGCATAATTGCCTTAAGGAAATAAACAAGATTTTCAAAAAGCTTTTCGTTGTCGATTTCTTTGTACAGCGCGAAAAGTTCTTTTACACGAGCCATTCGCTCAGGTTCCCAGCCAGGAAGAACGAAACCGTTGGAATCTTTGTCGAGCGCACCGAACATTTCCTCAGGCTTAATAGCATCAACAGCCTTTGAGTTGTATGCAAGAACAGTCGAGCCGTCCTCGCACACACGGGCAAGTTCGCTGCGTGTCCAGTCGAAAACAGGCATAAAGTTGTAGCAAACCATACGGATATCGTTTTTGCCCAGAACCTCAAGCGTTTTAATGTAGTTTTCTATGTATTCATCACGCCGACCGCTTCCTGTCTTGATGTCGTCGTGAATATTGACGCTTTCAATACCGGAGATTTCAAGCCCGGCTTTCTCTACCTCAGCTTTTAGTGCTTTTATTTTATCTTCTGCCCATGCTTCTCCAGGCACACTGTCATACAAAGTTGTAATAACCCCTTTTACGCCAGGAATTTGGCGAATCTGGCTCAAGGAAACAGAATCAAAGCCCGTACCGAACCATCTGAATGTCATTTTCATCTTTCAAACCTCCAAAGCCGAACAGTCTTGCGGTCATTCAGCGTGTGCAAAAATGGGTTATAAACTGTGACAGATGCTGTACGAGACATCTTTTACAAGACGCACTCAACGCAGACTACTCATATGGCATCTGCCAACTTATCTTATTTTAAATATTCTTCCAGGACTCTCGCTACCGCGCCTTTTCCAGAAATCAGTTCACAGAAAAGCGATTCAATTTTTTCCGCAAGCCCTGCGGAATAAGGCGAAGAATACAAATCAACGCCAAAAATCACCGGATTCGACAAAAGAGGCTTCAAAACGCCATGTGCAGACTCCGGTTTTCCAAAGACAACGTCCTTAAGGCTTTCCTTCAGCTCGCCCAGCATTGGATCAGAAGAAAGCGCCATCTCCGCCCCTGAATCATCAACTGCAAGAAGATATCTCAACCATCCAGCAATTGCAAGAGGAATTCCAATCATAAAATCCATGGATTTTCCAGCCTTGATGTAGGCCTTCAAAGTCTCGCCGTATCGTACCGGAACCTTCTGCGAAGTATCAGTAGCAATACGCTGCGGAGTGTCAGGGATATAAGGATTCGGAACTCTTTCCTCGACTACTTCGTTTATAAAATCAAGCGGGTTAAGAATACCCGGATTAACGACGACCGGCAAGCCTTCATCATAGCCGATTTTCTTAACCAGCTTTACAAGAAGCGGATTTTTCATTTCCGCCGCAATAGACGTATAGCCTAAAAGACAACCGTAAACAGCGAGTGCGGTATGGAGCGGATTCAAGCATGTCGTAACTTTCATCTGCTCAGTACGATTTACAGTATCACGGTCTGTAAGATAAACACCGCAGTCAGTAAGCTTTTCGAACGCAGGACGACCGGCGGGGAAAGAATCTTCTATTACAAGATACTGAGGTTTTTCCGAATTAACGAACGGAGCGATATATGTGCCTTTCGAAGTCGTTATAGGTGCCATTCCATCGATTCCAGCATCTTCCAGCTTTTTTTGAACTTCTGCAGCCGGGCGTGGTGTGATTTTATCAATCATTGACCACGGGAAAGACACTTTCTTTTCATCATGAAGCCAGTCCACAAAATCTTTTGAAACAAAACCGTTCCTGAACCAAGCTTCCGCAACGGCGAATACAGAGTTACTTAATTTTTCTCCGTTATGCGAGCAGTTATCCATACTGACAAATGCGATTGGCGATGCGCCGTTGCAAAAACGCTCGTAGGCAAGAGCCGTAACTACGCTCATGGCATGAGCCGGATGAGCGGGACCAGTCTGCATATCCGCCGAGGCAATTTTATTTATGCTGCCGTCAATGTTCGTTATGGAATATCCTTTTTCTGTAATCGTGAAGCTTACCATTTTCAGCGACGGCGAGCGGAATATCGCTTTCATACGCCCCCACGCAGTCTCATCGGAAGAATCGGCGTGGACCGCCTCGGCAACAGATGCGACAATCTCTTTTTCAAGAGAACCGTCCGCTTTCATAAGGACAAGCAGCGAGAGATTATCATGAGGCGCATATATTTTATCGATTATTTCGTAATCAAATGTGTCTGACGCGATAATACCAGTTTTTGCAAGCCCCGCGTCAAGAAGCCTTTGCTGAAGTACGGCAATGAAACCACGGAAAATATTACCCGCTCCAAAGTGGAGCCATTCCGGAGCTTCCTGGGTTTTCTTGCACATTTCCTCAATATTATACTCAGGACGTGCTACTTCGATGTTTTTCCATTCTTCAGATGAAAGAGAGTTTCTGTCCAATTCTAACATACTAGTATGTTATTACAACGTTTAACAGATGTCAAGCAAGTTTTGCAATAGGATAATTATTTTACCGCTGGAACAATTTATGCCAAGAATCCGGCTCAGGAACATCAAATGAAAGCGTTTCTTGCGTATACGGATGAACAAATTCAAGCGTACGGGCGTGAAGACAAAGCCGGTGAAACGGATCAGAATGCGCGCGGTACAGGCTGTCTCCAGCGATGGGGTACTTTTTTGCGGCAAGGTGCGCACGAATCTGATTCGTTCTGCCGGTTTCGAGTTCCAGCTGGAAAAGTGTATATTTGTTGCTTTTTTCAAGGATTCTGTAGTGCGTCACCGCCTGTACTTCGTTTTTAAGCGGTTTTCCGCCACGCGTTGTATCCGCGACGTAAGAATGATGCATCGCGTTTTTTGTAAGCGGAAGATCTATTACGCCCTCGTCGGGAAGCAAGCCGGCTGCCGGTGTTTCCGTGCGTGGCGCGTTTCTGCTGACTGCCGGTGTTTCCGCGCGTGGCTCTGTTCGGCGGTTTTTCTGTGCTCCTGATCGCGAAACTGCGCCAAAATGCGGAGTTTCCGCAAGCGCCACGTAATAGCGGTGTTTCACTAAGCGCTGCCAGTCGTCCATAATTTTGTCACGACATTCCGGGGTTAGGGCAAACATCATAACGCCAGAAGTTTCTCTGTCCAGGCGATGAACGGCAGCCGGCCTGTAACTGCCATGAACAAGCCCGCGTTTCCGCCGTATTTCCGTAAGAATATCGATTGCAGTTCGCACCCGCGAGCCAGGATAAGGCACTGTCAGCATATTTTCAGGCTTATAAACAACGACGAGGAATTTATCTTCATATAGAATGCGGAGCTTTTCTGACATGATGTTAATATGGCATTTGAACGGAGTTATGGCAAGCCTGCTGTAGATACGCGAAGATCTCAATATGCGCAGAAGGATGCACAGTAACAATTTACGTTAGGGATGCGGAAGGTGCCGAAGGCAGCCTCCTAGGGAGCGGCTCTGCGAAGCAGGGCAAAATGCTCCGGTGGAGCATTTTGAGCGAGTCTCCGAGCAGCTGTGCTGCGAAGGCAAGCGAAGCTTGGGAGGCTGGAGCGCGGTTAGCGCGAAACCTGTAGCAGCCCGGCTGCCGGGACGGGAGCGACTTGTCGCGACCGAACCAGGCAGAACGCCCATATCCCCAGAAACTAAACAGAAGCGTTCGTTTTCACGCATTTTTTGTGGATATACATCTCAAAATCGGCACGATTCAAAACATCGCCCACAGTTTTGTCTGTCTTGCTGTTGAATTTTGAAAACCCTGCCGCGAACGATATTTTCTCCAGAATCGAGCTTTTTTTGCGTACTTCGGACATAACAAATTCATTTATATCCTTTTTAATCTGTTCATAATTCTCGTAATCTTCGTTCTGCAGAATAATTACGAATTCATCGCCACCAGTGCGGAACACAGGGCTGTGCTTAAAGAAATTACAGATTACCTTGCAGCACGCTTTTATATAAAAATCGCCGGACTCATGGCCATATGTGTCATTTATAACTTTAAGATTATTAAGATCGCACTCACAAATTGCAAAATGTACGGCTTGAGCGTCATTCTGGATATTTCCGTTCATTATTCCTGTTCTCCGCTCATACAATTCACGGTTTGCAACTCCTGTAAGTGAATCATGCGTTGATTTTTCTTGTTCCTGTCCGATTATTTTGATTAACTGCCCTCGCATTAAATCCTGTGTAAAGATATAAAGCAGAACAGCTGTAATGCAAATTGACATATATCCAGTGTAAATTTGATCCTCGACAATTGAAGGAATCTGTCCGCAAAGGAAAGTGACTGCAATCATCAGCAGTGCGCCAAGGTTGTTTTCCTTTGCTTTCCGGGCAAGATGGATAAAAACGAAAAGTATGAACAAAAAGGAAATACCGCAAAAAACAAGATATATCCAGTAAAAATCGCCTCTACAAAAATAGCCTTCTTCACTGATATAAAAAATGATACCAAAAGGTGCCAAGGCAATTTCGAGAGCCGCATGAAACATCATTACGGCAAACATAGGTTTTAAGGATGCTTTGATTCCGCAGCTTTTTGCGAGCGAGAGCGTCAGGAACGGAGAAAGCACATATTCACACAGAGTAACGGTGATAAAAAGCCAGGACGGAATGTTGCCCAGATGGCTGAATAAGACTCCTGCGAATTCAAAGGTCATGCCCATCGCGACAAGGATGAACGTGAACCTGAACCACTGAATGCTGTTTTTATCTAGAATCGTATTTTTACCGACAGCCATCGCCAGCGTAATCATACACATCACGCACGATAAGACAACGACGCCATAAAAAGGAATCATAGTATACTCTCCGTGTTACAAACTTTTTCCCAAAACCTCTTTCACAAATCGATGGTGGGTTTAATGCCCGCCATCCTCTAATTCTGAGATTTTTGCAAATCCTCTTTTATCAGGATTCTCAATGCTTCAACGCCTGTCACAATCGCAAGTTCAGTGTCATGCACTTGCGGATTAGGAAGCCCTGCTTTTGCCCTCTCCTGATTCGCGACTACAAGGAAGCACGCTCCAACGCGAACACGGAGGAAACTTCCAGCTATAAAAAGCGCGGCAGATTCCATCTCCGAAGCGAGGCAGCCCATGCGGAGCCACGCTTCCCACTTGTTCTGAAGCTCGTAGCTGACAGGCATAACTTCCGGCTCGTGCTGCCCGAAAAATGAGTCTTTACACTGAACTACACCTGTATGATAAACGATATTACTGTTTTTGGCAGCTTGAATAAGTGCACACATCACGTTCACATCCGGTACAGCAGGATATTCTACAGGGGCATATTCTTTGCTTGTTCCTTCCATACGGATTGCGCCGTTCGCAATTATGATATCGCCGCTCATAACGTCTTTTTGCATACCGCCACAAGTTCCGACACGGACAAATGTGTGCGCGCCGCACTTAGAAAGCTCTTCTATCGCAATCGCAGAAGAGGGCCCTCCGATTCCTGTTGAAGTGACACTGACCTTGACTCCTTCAAGAGTTCCCGTATATGTGACATATTCACGGCTGTCAGCGACAAGCTTCGCATTATCAAAATGCTCTGCGATAATTGCGCACCGCTTGGGATCGCCCGGCATAATAATATATTTTCCTATATCATCAGGACCTACACCCGTATGATATTGTTTTCCAGAACCTTCTGCGTAATCTATCATTGTAAACTCCATTTTTTGTTGGCGTGGCAAACCGATTATCGAACATCATCGTCCATCTTCCCGGCACACGTAATAACGCTAAGACAACAAAGCACGTTGAGTTTATTCTAACATAGAATCATACAGGCTTCCACAAAAAAATATCATGCGAGATTTAATACTGAAAAATGCACAATTTTCCGAATTTTTGACTTTCTCGGTGACAGACAATGCTTATGCAACTTTCCCCCCCAGAAAACAGTCTTTGTACAACATTCTCATGGGTGCCAGCGAGAGCAATACCGTAGAAAACATTTGCAAGTTGTGACCGCAGCTTATAAATGTTTTCGCGGAAAACGATTGTCGAGGGGTGGAAAAAGTGGCATACTTTGCGCATGGTGAAAACAAACGCAATGCGGATTCTTGAAACGGCAGGTATTCCATTCAACACAAAACAGTATGAATTTTCGGAAGACCAGCTTGATGCTGTTCATGCAGCGGCTTCTGCAGGACTTCCTGTAGAGCAGGTTTTTAAAACAATAGTGATGAGAAACGAGCGGAACGAAATATTTGTTTTCTGCGTACCGGCTGAAACGACAGTTAATCTGAAAAAAGTCAGGACACTAACATCCTCGAAGGACATAAATCCCGTGAAACCGCAAGAACTGCTTGGACTCACAGGTTACATCCGTGGAGGATGCTCACCGCTCGGCATGAAAAAGAAATATCCCACTTTTATAGACGAGACGGCTGTACTTTTCGATGAAATTTACGTGAGCGCAGGGCAACGCGGAATGCAGATCGCGGTAAACGGTGAAAAACTAGCAGAAGTCTGCAATGCTGCCCTGGCTGAATTGACACTGTAACCGGCACAAATCTACCGTAGTGCCGGCTTTATGTAGCCATACTCGCTATGCGAGCATAGCAAGTATGCCTTCCTTATCTTTAGCACCCATTTCACGCTTAACTGATTTTCCGTCTTTAAAAACCATCAGAGTCGGAATGCTTGTAACATTGAACATGCTTGCCAAATCCATCTCATCTTCTACATTCACTTTACAAAACTTAACGTCTGTACGTTCTTCGGCAGCAGCATCAACAAACGGAGATGTCATTCTGCACGGTCCGCACCACGGAGCCCAGAAATCTACGAATACTGTACCGGATGATTCCAGTACCTCTGAGTTGAAATTGTCTTTTGTTAAAGATACAACAGCCATTATAACCTCCTATAAAATATCAGCGACAGCCACCGGGATTTAGGTATGCAGTGCTCACATCCTTAATATAACAAACAAATTCGCCAGATGACTATAAAAAAACACCGATTTACAGTAAAAGATACCTAAAGGCAACGGAAACAATGACTGCAAAAACTACAACCGCAGACGGCATAAAAGCGGCAAATGATCTGAATATCCGTGACCTGACCAAACATCATAACTATATGGAAGTCCGTCAGATGTTACATGTTCTCCCGTCGTCACCACCTTAAAACTGATAAGCTCAGAACCGCCCGCAAGGAAAAAATGATCTATACGGTTCCAAGCTTCTTTATAATAATACGAGCCTTCATCCTTGCTCGAAAACCACGGCGACTTTACTGTGACTGTGCTGAAGTTCCCCATTAAATCAACGCATCCTGTCGTTTTAGAATACCTGAATTCCAAAAGATCCTTGTTAAAATCTCCGCACGCAACGACATTACAACCGTCAGCCAGCGCGCTTTCTACCCGTCCAGCAAGAACCGCTTCTTGACAATTTCGCCACACTTCACTTTCTTTTGCACCTCCGGATTTTGATTTCCAGTGAACAACAAAAAGCGCAAGTTTTCGGTCGACTATGTTTGAGTCTCCGTCAGCACTTACACTTCCGGTATTTTGTGCATATTCGTTGGTTCGCCCAGCAGCATACGTGCTTCCAAACGAGAAGCGTATTTCCATCAACGGACGCATTGCCGGTTTTACCAGAAACTCTCCGGCAGAAAACTCTGAGAAAGCTGCTGTCTGAACAGCAACCTTACAATTTGTGCTGTGAGTAGTAAATGATTCTGGTTTATATCGAGAAAAAACAGCACAACCTAAACAAGATCCTTCTTCTCTCGCAAAACAAACATACGGCCACTCCATACTAGAAATTCCGATTTGCAGAGTATTTGCAATATCCTGTACTACCGCAGTATTCTCCACTTCCATAAAGCAAAAAATATCAGCGTTCATCGTTTTCATAAAAGTACATAACTTTTCAATACGGTCTTTGTATTTCTCTTCTGTCCATTTCGATTTTTTTCCGGTAAATTCTTCGTATTCAGTTCCAGTATCCACAGCATCAAAAAATGTTTGCAAATTCCACGAAACAACGGAAAGTTCATTTTTATCAGCTTTTCTAAAAGAGAGCGCACCAGAAGAACCGTCTGTCAAATTAGAGCATCCGCAGCCCAAAAGCAGAATGCAAAGTATCATAAATACCAGGATTCGTGGGATTTTCGCGTTCCATACAACCACTGCAAGATTTTTTCTTTCCATAAAACCTCCGCTCAATATTTCTTATACGAACGAGAGAAGGTAAAAAAATCAGTTCTCAGAAAAAAAATAGGTGTATCCGCGCATTTTTTTCGCAAATACACCTATTCATTTAACTAGTATGATGAAAAATCGAGGTATTATTCGCATACAGCCAAACAGCTGCTCTCGCCGGATAGCCAGCTCGCGTGAGCGAGCAGCTACAATAGCTTCCTATAGCCACCGGCGCATTGCGCCGGATTTTGCTCCAAGAAACGGCTTCACCACTTCGGGGTTGCAGATGTTTCTCGTATCAAACTCCGGCTACGCAGCTGCTTGGCCTAATACCGAGTTAGAAAACCTCGATTTTTCGCAATTTAACTTCGAAATTACACATTAAACCGGAAGAAAACGACATCGCCGTCCTGAACGATGTATTCTTTTCCCTCAATGCGGTATTTTCCTGCAGCCTTGATTTCCGCTTCTGTGCCGTACTTAACCAAGTCCTCGAAGCTGTAAACCTCGGCCTTTATAAAGCCTTTCTCAAAGTCGGTGTGGATAACGCCAGCCGCTTTCGGAGCTGTGTCGCCCGCATGAATCGTCCATGCGCGGCACTCGTCAGGACCAGCCGTAAGGAAGGTGCGGAGTCCCATCAGGTGATATGCGGCGCGGGCAAGAACCGCAAGTCCGCTTTCCTTAAGGCCAAGCTCACCAAGGAACTCAAGCCGCTCTTCCGGGCTTCCCATCTCTGCCAATTCCGCCTCGAACTTGCCGCAGATAACGACGACATCCGCGCCTTCCTCCGCCGCAATTGCTTTTACCGTATCAATATACTTGCTGCCGTTCTTAATACCGTCCTCATCGACGTTGCACACATACATCTGAGGCTTCATCGTGATAAGGTGGCAGTCGTAAATCGCTTCTTTCTCGTCGTCCGTAAGCTCTGCCTGACGAGCTGGCTTTCCGTTCTCCAAAAGCGGCTTAATCTTGTTTATCGCCGCCATCACGATTTCAGCTTTTTTCGCTTCTTCCTTGCTCACACGAGCCGCTTTCTGGCATTTCTCTATGCGGCGGTTCACTGTATCAAGGTCGGCAAACGCCAGCTCCATATTGATTGTCTCAATATCGTCTGCCGGGTCAATCTTGTTGTTCACATGCACAATATCCGGATTCTCGAAGCAACGGACGACGTGCGCTATAACGCCGACCTCGCGGATATTCGCAAGGAACTGGTTTCCAAGGCCTTCACCCTTTGATGCGCCTTTTACAAGCCCCGCAATGTCTACGAACTCAACAGTCGCAGGAACCTTGCGTTTTGTGGCGAATTTCTCGGCAAGGAAATCGAGACGGGAATCTGGAAGATCAACAATACCGATATTCGGATTAATCGTACAGAAAGGATAGTTCGCAGCTTCAGCAGGAGCCGCCGTAAGCGCAGAAAAAATAGTGGATTTGCCTACATTCGGCAAACCGACGATACCACAGTTTATAGCCATATTTACTTCCCTGAAAAAATCGATAGATTCCGCCGCACGCGCTGCATATATCGCACATACCAAATAAATGGCACAAGTCGCGCAAAACACAGCCAACACTAAGCAAGACACGGAAATCTCCTTATTATATAGACATTCAAAGAAATCCGCAACAGATACCAGAATAAGTAGCAGAGTATCTTGCTTCCAAGCAAGACACCGTGCAAATCGCCCTGCAGGCAGTACAACTTTTCTCCGCTTTGTAGCTCAGGCAATGCACTTGCTCCGCGGACGTCTGCTGCCAGAAACAACGCATTTCGATCTCATTGTGATATGTGGTGGCTTTATCACCCATGGACACACCTGCTCCCATAAAATTAATTGAACAATATGGATTCAAATGGTAAAGTATCTATATGGAAACAATTAATTGGGGTTTTATCGGGACTGGAAACATTGCTTCCTGTCTTGCCCCAGCTGTGAAAAAAACTGATAGAGCTTGTCTTTATGGATGCGCGGCACGTTCTCTTGCTAAAGCCCGCAGCTTTGCCGAAAAATGGGATATTCCAGTTGCTTACGGCAGTTACGACGAACTGCTCTCTGACAGGAAGATTGATGTTATTTATATCGCTACTCCGCACATGAATCACGCAGAGCTTGCAATCAAGGCGATGAAAGCAGGCAAGGCCGTTTTATGCGAAAAACCAGCTGCCGTCAACGCGGCACAACTGCGAGAAGTGCTTGAAGTTTCAAAAAAGACCGGCATGTTTTTTATGGAAGCTTTGTGGACACGTTTTCAACCAGCTTACCTTGAAACTATGCGCCTTATAAAGAATGGTGAAATCGGAGCTGTTCGGGCTGTATACGCGGATTTTTGCAGCGACATGCCTAATACGCCCGGTTCCAGACTGTATGAGCCGGAACTTGCTGGCGGGGCACTCCTTGATATGGGTATTTATCCGCTTTCATATGCATTGTCTGTAGCTTCTGCAGTCCAAAATGTTCCGTTCGCAACAGTAAAAAACTCCGCTGTTCATTCAGTCTGCCGAAAAACTCCTGCTGGAGTTGATGCGTTCGAATCCATGATTCTGGAGTTTACTGGCGGAGAAACAGGCGAGCTTTTTGAATTTCCTGTGGAAACTTCTTTTTCTGCCGTCCTTACATCTGGAATCGATGCAGGAAGCGGTGATCATTTCAAATCAGCAAAAATTATCGGATCTAAAGCAACTCTTTATATTCCCGGTTTTTGGTATGCGCAGAACATAAACATCCTGGGAACGGACGGCAGTCTTATCGAACAGAAGAAACTTCCTTTCATCGTCAACGGATATGAGTATGAAGTGGCAGAAGTTATACGCTGTCTTGGATTGTCTGCAAATATCGATGCAGAATCCCCCGTAATTGAGTCACCTTATCATACTCATGCAGATTCCATGCGTTTAATTGAGCTTATGGATGCGTTCCGCGCAAAATGGGGCATTGTATATCCATTTGAAACAAAAGATATGCTTAGCGGCTCGAAAAACAACAAAAAAAGCTTATCAGAAGAGTCAACCACATCAAAAATTTCAATAGCTGAAAAAAACATACCGGCTACGAATTCCACAACCTCAAAAGAAGTTGAGAAAACTGCAGAAAACAAAAAATCAGCAGAAAAAGTAAATGAGGAACCTGAGAATGATTCGCAGGAACCAATAGTCGTTTACACCGATGGAGCATGCTCCGGAAACCCCGGTCGTGGAGGCTGGGGAGCCGTAATCATAGTGGACGGAAACGAACACACAATGAGTGGCGGCGAAAAGCTAACCACAAACAACCGTATGGAGCTTATGGCTGCGATTGAGGCTCTTGAAGCAATTCTTGAGGAACGGAAATGGCGGAGCCGCAAAGTGACAGTTATTTGTGACAGCCAGTATGTGAAAAACGGTATCCAGACATGGATAAAAAACTGGAAGAAAAACGGATGGCGCACGTCGAACAAGGAGCCCGTGAAAAACAAAGACCTATGGTTAGAGCTGGACGAAGTTGTTTCCAAGCTTGATATCGAGTGGCGTTGGGTAAAAGGACATGCAGGAAACAAATATAACGAGATATGTGACAAACTCGCTGTTCAGGCAGGACAAAAACAGTAATCACGTTCTTTCTGAAGACTTACGAATTTGCCTGAATACATGATTTTGGAGCATCTTCTATTATAGAAGATTCCGGACATGACGTTGAAACAACGTATTGTATCTTTTTTGACACAAAAGTGTTTCATTTACAAACTGGATTAAAAAGTTTGCAAAGTAATTATTTTACGAATTGAAATTAAGGAGTTCTAAAAAATGAAAAAAAGCCTTTATATTTTTTTTCTTATTTGTACGATTTTAATGATTGCAGGTTGCGCAACGACATCAAAACAAACATCTGAAGAAGATTCCCAATATCCTACGACACTTGGTAATTTTTCACCGTTCAAACTGGGCGATGCTATAAGTTTGTGGAAAAATGGTGATGATGTTTCCCCTTGCGAAATGGAGCTTTTCTGCGTACCTCGCACTAACAAAATAGAAATTTATTTCCGCAGCTCTATAGATAAAGTTTGTCTTATGATGGATGCTAAGGATTGTGCTACATTTGACGAGAACCTCATGAAATACATGAACGACTACAATGAAGGAAACTTCGACAAGAACCACAAACCGAAAAAAGATAATTCATACGGAGTTATGGAGACTAGCGTATCATGGGGAGTTTTCGGTTACGGCAGTTACAACGCTGATATAAAAGTCCGGTTCAATTATGAAATTATCGGCGGAAAGCCGTATTTCAGCATGTCCATGGAGCAAGGATTAGCAAAAGGTCAAACTGATATTTACTCACCGAAAATGACTATGTATTTTTCACCATCACAGCTTGAAACAATAAAAGAAATTACAGATCCAGAAATAATAATGGCTCATATCAAAGAACTGGAAACAGAAGCGTACGAGTTCAATTATCAGTTCTGATTGCTTTAACCGATGAGCCGCAAATACGGTTGGTCAAGGTACGCTTCGCTCAAGACCTTGACTCAACCGTTTTGACGCTTGCTATCAATTATCAAGCGTCAATACAAGTGGTCAAGGTACGCTTCGCTCAGGACCTTGACTCAACCGTTCTCAATTGCAGACATTAAATACAGAATTATTTTTTCTTGAGCAAAGCCGCGAATGGATTATATGTCTCGCCTTCGGATTCGTCCTGCTTTGAAAGGAATTCCTCCGCAGAATTATCCTGCTTTTTAGTCGTCGCAGGACGAAGCGAAATACGTCTGTTTTCTGCATCAACTTCTTTTATTGCAACAGAAATAGACTCTCCAGTTTTGTATACTTTCCTCAGATTTGTCTTTCTGTCCGCATCCTCAATCTCTGATATATGAAGCAGACCGTCAATCCCAGGCTCCAATGTCACGAAAAGTCCAAAATCCGCTATGCGTGAAATAATTCCCGTAAATTTCGCATCTACAGAGTATCTTTCTTTTACAGAATCCCACGGATCGGCAAGCAAGGCTTTCATACTGAGTGAAATTCGCTCTGTTGACCAATCGATACGAATGATGGAAGCTTCAATTTCCTGCCCAACAGACAGAACGGTACTAATATCGTCAATTCGACCGCGTGAAATTTCTGATATCGGGAGCAATGCCTTGAATTCCTCAATCTCAACGAACGCACCGTAGCTCTGAAGTGAAAGTACCTTTCCTTTTACTTTCATACCTGTCTTAAGCTTTTGCTTCAAAGTCTCTTTGTATTCGTTGTACTTTTCTTCTTCAACAACACGGTTGGAAACAAGTATATTCCTGCCGTTTTCTTTGTATTCCTGAATACGGAATGTCATTGTCTTCCCGATAAAGAACTGTGGTTCCTGTTTTTGCTTAAAGCCCATCTGCGAATACGGGCAGAACGCACGGCTGTCTCCTATTTTGACTTCAAATCCACCTTTTATCTCTTTTTCAACGTGACCTTCAACGGGAATTCCGTTTTTCCATGCATTTTCAAGCAGTGTCTTATCTGCTTTATCACCGGTAATCTTCGTTGTGAAACGCATTTCGCCTCGCTGGTCGCCAAGAAAAAATACTTTTATTGTATCACCTTCTTTTACAGTGACTTTTCCGTTCTCGTCAATGACATCCGCAATATCCAAGACACCTTCGCTTTTTGTATTAAGATCCAGAAAAACGCAATCATCTGTAACAGCAACAATTTTTGTTTGTATTTCCTGACCAATTTCCAGGGTTTTCACTTTTTCCTCCTAAAAACAATTGCAGCAGCACTCCGTTCGGCCGGTAGCGACATTTCAAGGATTACTCATTTTATGAACATGAAATTACTTTGAAAATGCCTTTATAGCATATCATCATTTTTGAATTTATTGAACTGAAAAAAATAAAAAAAAGTAAAGAAAAAAAATGAATGAGAAAATCAGGCAAAAAATCTGAGTAACTTAAGATTCTTACTTAAGATTCTTTATGTTCGTTTGCTTCTGTGGACGGAACATCGTAAAGAAAAAGTTCTTCTCCATCTATGACGTTTTTTTTGCGTTGAAGAATTATCAGTGTTATATCATCGTCAAACGGAACATCTGCCGCAAACGTACGAAGCTCTTTAAGTATGAATGAAAGTTTCGCAGACGCTGAAAGCGAACCAGAAGCGGCAATCGCTTTTGCAAGGCGGTCTCTTCCAAACTGCTCACCCTCTGCATTTACAGCTTCCGTAATTCCGTCAGTGTAAAGCACAAGAGCATCTTCCGGAGCAATCTCAAACTGCTGAGGCGGGAAAGACACCTCCAAACCTCGGATACCGACCATTCCATACTGCGTTGAAGGCGTTGTAGTCTTTATCTCGATACACGTTTTCGTCTTATGCTGGTATAAAAGCGGAATTGGATTTCCTGCATTCGTAATTTCCGCATGACAAATTTCGCCTTCGGGAACATTATCGACCCTCAAAAGAATACCTGTCAGGTAATTCTCTATATCCCCTTTTGCATTGATAATACTGCGGTTGATATTCTCCATTACGACACCAAGATCTTCATGAGTCTCACCACTATAAAGACCATCGCGAAAATTCTGCGCTATAATGTTTTTGCAGAGCATAGTTACAAGCCCCGCCGCAATTCCGTGTCCAGAAACATCAAACAGAGAAATACCTTCCAGAACATTTCCTATATGATAGATATCGAACATATCTCCAGAAATACCTGTCGCAGGATTTGACTGCATCGCTATATCCCAGCCATTGATTTTAAAATCAGGCTGTCTGAAGAATGCTTCCTGAACATGAACAGCAAAATCCATATCCGCGCTTGCTTGTTTTTTCTCTGCCTCAAGTTTCTCGTTTGAATCTGAAAGTCTGAGCGTCCTTTCCTCAACTTCTTTCTCAAGGTTCGCGTTCAAATACTCAACGCGCTTAAAAATATCATTGTAGCGCATAGAAAGAATAAACATGAACGCAAGGATTACACCTTGCCAACCAAGGATTGTGAAATAAGGCACATTATCCAGTTCGAAAACTGAGTGAACAAAAAAATCAATAGGGATGGCAATAAGAACTGGTGTGAAACCAGCAATCAAGACAAATACTTCCTTTGTACCGCGTATCAGGGATTTTCCAACAGATTCAATGCCGAAATAGATTTGCGTGGCAATGAACAGTATAAATACAGGCTGTGCCCTTAAAAGCGAAGGAAGATCCGAAATCGACAGAGTAATTATTATCGGAATTATCAGAATAATAATTCGGGCAATAGTCAGATTGTTTGAATCGTTCTCGTGCAAGAATTCCCGCATATATGAGGAAGCAAAATATGATGATATATAAGCCGGAATCGCAAAGAGGAATTTACAAAAAACAAGATATGACGGGAAAAAAACTTCCAAGAAATCGAGCTGATCTTGAAAAAACGGTGTAAGGAACAATGCAGAAAAAAAGTTCATCATCGCATGAAGGAAATATTCCTTGAACCGACGCTGCGAATAAAAGAACAAATACAAAATGCCTATGACAAACAAAGAGAACGAGAACGAAAGATTTATCGTAGAACAGAGGAACGATGTTTTTGCCGCTTCGTAAGAAACTTCATCATAACTGCCCAAATAAATGCAAGACGGAACACTACCGAACGCCTCGACCCATATTTTTATCGCAAGAACATTCTTTCCGTTTTTGTTGACTATTGAGTCCGGGATATAAAATCCGCCAGCTTTGTTCCCTGCCATAAATTGATTCGGAGGCAAAGAACCCAGTTTTCCAATTTCATAACCGTTTACAAAAAAATCACCGGAATAGCGTATGCGATTTGAGAAAAGCCCTAAGTTTAGATTCTTAAGATCATCAGGAACGGTGAAGTCTGCACGAACCCAGATATATCCAGTTTGATTATCAACAAGAGACGAAAGCTGGTCTTCAGTGTCCACATCAAGAAGCCTGAATCCGTCTCCAGAAAGAAGAGTCTCCGGCATAGAACCATCATCATTGCCTTGTTTCCACAACCAGCTGTGCTTAAAATACACACGCGACAAGGAATCGTCTTTTTTGCTACATCCAGCAAGAATACAAACAAAAACTAGAATCGCTACTAAAACCGAGAGAATTATTTTTTTTCTGGAAAACCGGAAAAACCGCATATTAGAATTATATACTGTTTTTTGATTCTTTGGAATCTCCATATACTCCATTTTCGGCATTTTTTCCAAAAATTTTTAAAAAATCTTATTTTTTAAATAGTCGGCTCATTTATTACTTTCGTACAGTAAAAAACTCAACAATACGGTTGTTTTATTTGCAGCGCAACTTGCACCAAGCTACGCTACAAAATTCTAACGAACATCGGCGTTCCGTTTACAACCTGGAACAGATACAATCCGCACGAATCAGGATATGACACAAATATCGCTTAGCAAGCGTCCTATTAATCGGTTTCGCTCAACAATGCAAGATTCTTCCTTATTAATGCACTCCTCTGCTCCACACACTTTACTGAACGCAGCGGATCAGATGGAGTGTTAAACACATAGTCCTTAAGCTTTTCGATTGTCGTAGAAGCTACATGAAGCCGAGTATCGCTCGCCGCATAATAAATAAAAACATCGCCATTTTCGCGCGCAATAGCCCCGTTCGTAAAGACAACATTCGAAACATCGCCAACCCGCTCCCAGCCTCTCGGCCCAATAAGGAGTCCGCCCGGCTCCGCTATAACTTTTGAAGGATCGTCCAAAGATGTGGCGAACGCATAAATTACATACCTAAGTCCGGCTGCAGTATTGCGGACTCCGTGCGCAATGTGGATCCAGCCTTTGTCAGTTTTTATCGGCACAGCGCCAGCTCCGTTCTTCGATTCCGTTATCGTGTGATATTTACGCGCGCTCGTGATTTTCTCCTCGTCAATGACAGCATGCGTTATATCGTCACAAAGCCCGAAGCCTATGCCGCCGCCGGAACCAGTCTCTATAAAATCATCCATTGGGCGTGTATAGAACGCATATTTTCCTTTCACGAACTCCGGGTGAAGGACAACGTTTCTTTGCTGCGGAGAGTTTAATGTCTTAAGGTCGGGAAGGCGTTCCCAGTGCTCCAAGTCTTTTGTGCGGACAATGCCGGCGGCAGCAACAGCCGCAGAAAGATCTTTAGATGAAGTGTCTTTGCTTTCGGAACAGAAAACACCGTAAATCCAGCCATCTTCATGCTTTGTAAGACGCATATCATAGACGTTTGTTTCGTTTGGCTCCGTATCAGGAAGCAGTATCGGATAGTCGTGGAAACGGAAACCGTCCACAGGACTGTCGCTTTCAGCAACTGCAAAGAAAGATTTTCTGTCAGCACCCTCAACCCTCGCAACAATGTAGAACTTTCCGTTAAGCTCGATCGCACCTGCATTAAAAACAGCGTTTATACCAAGCCGCTCCATAAAATGAGGATTTGTTTCCATATCAAGGTCGTATCGCCAAAAGAGAGGAACACTTTCCCTCGTAAGAACAGGATTTTCATATCGCGAGAAAATTCCGTTGTAAAACGAAGTGTCTATATTGTTCTTGCGATTCAAAACAACATCTTGCTTTGCTTTCTCTACGAAATATAATGGATGAATCATGGTTTCTCCTTTTTAATCGTCTGATTTACGACTGTTCTGATGGATGTTTTATACATGTTAGTTGGACTTCGCAACTAACTAAAACAATATTAACCTTTTTTTATGGAAAAAACAAGATGGTAAAAATCTCAAACGCTAATCTTTTAGTACACCGGGGCGCAGGCATTCGGCATTCCGTGACGCACACCATTTTCCTTTTTCAAGCGATTTTTGCATATCTTTTGTGGTTAAGTATTCGTAAAGAAATCCGGCATTGTATGCGTCACCACAACCAATCGTGTTTATAGCTTTTACCCTTTCCGATGTGCTCTTATACGCCGCGCCTTTTTCTGCAGCTAAAGTCGGTTTTGCACCGCGCGTCACAACGACTATATTGTTAAGACTGCGACTCGTTTCGGTAATCGCGTAGGAAAGCTGTTGTTCTGTATGGGGCGCGGCATGGGCATTTGCGCTGCCAGTGTGCTTTGCGGAGTCCGCACTTATCGTGGTTGTAGTGTTTGGTAAATTGGAGCAGCACGTTGTGACGGGAGCGTTTGCGCGGCTTGCGGAAACTGACGTGAAATCCGCAAAATTATCACCAAACGTCGCCCAAAATTCGTCCTCATTTATTTTGATAATGTCCGGCGTATATTCGCTCAAAATAGAAAGCAAATCGTTTCCACGGAAATCTGCCATAAAAAGAATGTCGTTTGCTTTTGCCGCCGCCGCTATGCGTTTTATTATGCGCGCGTTCCAGAATTTTGGGCGACTCCCGGAGAATAAAAGCGCATCTGCTTTTTTTGTGTGTACGGCTTTTCGCGGGTCGCAAGAACTTACTCCCGCGCCGTCCACCTCACGCCCACCATCAAGCCCCAGCTCTGCACCAAGCAGCTCCATAAGCTTTTCTTCGTAAGGCGTGGAATCCACGGTGGGTACTGGCTCTTCTACGACAAGCTCAGTCGTTTGCCCGCTTTTTTCGTCCAAGAGCGTACAGCATTCGCGCGTGAAACCTGGAATAGGCACAACTTTTACGTTTAATCCATCAGCGCGTGCCATTTCAAGGAAAAAGTCCTTGTTGCGCTCACCGAGCGGACAAACGATGCTCACAGGAGTACCCGCAGACGAATCAGCTGGAGTAGAAGACAAATCTGCGCCTACGGAATCAGTCGCGGAAAACTCCGTCTGTGACACAATGCCCGGCGATGCTTCACTTGCAACGGTCGATTTTGCCGTCATAGCCAAATCTGCCGCAACTGGCGAGCCTCCCGCCGCCCCGCTAGCCGCACTAATAAGCTGCGTCAAAACGCGAGCAGAGTTTATCGCCTTACCGGACGCATCGTATCGGTATGATTTTGAGCGGTTCACTTCGCCAGGCGCGAAACTTTCAAAAGAAACTGTCTTTTGAATGCCCGCACTCAGGCAAAGCATCACGATTTTTTTCATGCTTCTGTAGTATGTGCGGTCATGAATGACCGCAAAAACTGGCTGGCTTTGTATCCAAAACCAGGGTAGTTAGGACGACATGGATATCGTCCTAACGTCCTATTCCACTTTAAGCTTCTTGAGCTTCCAGATGTCGCGGACGTAATCTTCTATCGTTCTATCAGAAGAAAACTTGCCGCTTCTTGCTATGTTCAGCAATGCCATCTTTGCCCAGCGTTTTCTGTCTGTATAGACTTCTGCGACCTGCTCCTGAGCTTTGACATACGCATCAAAATCTGCAAGAACGTAGTAAACATCAGGACGCTGACCTTCAACACCGTATACGAGCGAATCATACAGCTCGCGGAAAAGCTGTGTATCCGGGTCATATGTGCCGTCAATAAGCTGATTCATGACTTTTGCCAATTTAGGGTTCCGTTCCAGATATTTCTGCGGATTATAGCTATGTTCACTTTCAATCTTGATAATCTCATCTTTTGTAAGACCAAAAATGAAAGCATTCTCCATTCCAGCTTCCTCAACAATCTCGATGTTCGCACCGTCAAGCGTTCCGAGCGTAACCGCACCGTTCACCATGAATTTCATGTTTCCGGTTCCTGACGCTTCTTTTCCAGCTGTAGAAATCTGCTCTGAGACATCAGATGCCGGGAAAATTTTCTCTGCAACTGAAACCCTGTAGTTCTCTACGAACACGACACGGAGTTTTCCCCGTACACGGCGATCGTTGTTTATTCTGTCTGCGACGCAATTTATCAGTTTGATGATATTCTTTGCACGCCTGTAACCCGATGCTGCTTTTGCACCGAAAATAAATGTTCTTGCAGGTGGATTGAATGAAGGATCTTCCAAAAGCCTGTTATATAAGTACATTATGTGCAAAATATTAAGAAGCTGTCGTTTGTACTCGTGCAGACGCTTTATCTGAACATCGAAAATTGACTCTGGGTCAAGGAATTCATTTTGTGTAACCTTAAGATATTTAGCAAGGCTCTCTTTGTTTTCCTGCTTGATTTTAAGGAACTCTTCCAAAGAAGCATCGTCGTCAGCGAATTTTTCAAGCCCGCGCAAAAGAGAAAGGTCTTTCTCCCATCCGTGACCTATGCGATCCGTAATAAAAGCAGAAAGCTTCGGGTTTGCGCACAAAAGCCAGCGGCGTTGCGTAATTCCGTTCGTCTTGTTATTGAATTTATCTGGATAAAGTTCGTACCAATCTGCAAGCTCTTGTGTCTTAAGGATTTCAGTGTGCAAAGCAGCAACACCGTTTACGCTGAATGAGCCGTGTATCGCAAGCCAAGCCATGTGAATCATGCCGTTTTGGATGATGGACATGCGGTTCTGTTTTGCGTAATCGTTCGGGTATTTTTCACGCAGTTCAATTGAGAAGCGGCGGTTGATTTCCTCGACAATCTGATAAATGCGCGGAAGCAACGACTGGAAAATACTGATAGGCCATTTTTCAAGGGCTTCTGCAAGAATTGTGTGGTTTGTGTATGCGAATGTACGCTTAACGATAGACCAAGCCTCTTCCCATCCCAAACCGTGCTCGTCCATCAACAAACGCATCAGTTCCGGAATAGCCACAACTGGGTGTGTGTCATTCAACTGGATAACCTGATAATCTGGGAACTTCTGGAAATCTGTTCCATGGTCACTGATAAAGTGGTTTATAAGATCCTGCAAACTGGCAGACGAGAAGAAATATTGCTGTTTAAGGCGGAGAGCTTTGCCCGAAGGTCCATTATCATTCGGATAAAGAACACGGCTTATGTTCTCCGCAGAATTCTGCCGTTCTACCGCACGAAGGTATTCCATCTGATTAAAAAGCTGAAGGTCAAAACCGTTCTGACTCGATGCTTGCCACAAACGGAGCGTATTAACTGTGTTTGTGTCGTAACCGACAATCGGCATGTCGTAAGGGGTCGCGAGCACTTCTTCCGCATTCTCTACCTCAAAGCGGCTTGTTCCGTTCGGTCCTTTGTGGCAGACAACGTTTCCGCCGAATTTTACCGTAACGGCAAGATCACTGCGTTTAATTTCCCAAGGATCGCGGTGTTTAAGCCAGTTGTCCGGATATTCTACCTGACAACCGTTTTCAATATGCTGCTCGAACATACCATACTGATAGCGGATTCCATAGCCGTGTCCCGGATAGTCGAGAGTCGCGAGCGAATCAAGGAAACATGCGGCAAGACGGCCAAGACCACCGTTTCCGAGTCCTGCATCCGGCTCCTCGTCCTCAACGACGTTGTAATCAATATTCAGTTCTTTAAGAACTTCTTTTACACCGTCCATGATTCCAGCGTTTATAAGGTTATTACTAAGTGCGCGTCCCATAAGGAATTCGGCAGAAAGATAGTAAACTCTTCTGCCCTGATGCTTGTAGTACGCGTTTCGGGTTTTCATCCAGTTTTCAAGAACAATTTCCATGGCGGATGCAGAGACTGCATCAAAAAGATCGTGCTTTGTCGCCTGGCTTATGTCTTTGCCGTACTGACGTTTAAGTCTGGCGGAAAGACTTGCTTTGAAAGATTCTTTGTCGAATTGCATTATAACTCCCTTGGCAGCTAGTCTGCCATGTTAAAGGTTTTGCTGAACGCTTGCGTCCTTAGGTTTGTACCTTTACGTTCAGCTTTGCCTGGTTTATTTGCTCATAAGCAGTGCGCAGCTACGCGATGGAAGAACGTATCTGTTCTGCACCGGCAGTATTTCCTCTTCGCTGGGCGACATAAAATCGTCCGGGGCTTCTATAGAGGTGTCTATGCACCTGTACCAGTTTTTCCCGGCTGGCGGCAGCGGAACTTTTACAGTTTTGTCCTGCAGCGCGGAGTTGAACATGATGTAAAAATCGTTGTCATCCGTGTCTGCGAAAATTTCTGCATGACTGCCGTCCAGCCGGTAAGCCAAGAAATGATTTATGCGCCCCCAGTCTGGAGTTACCCCTGATTCGTCGAACCACGTTATGTCCGGCAAACTGTTGAAAGAAATATCTTTTCCCTGAAAGAATTCAGGGCGCATAAAAGCATGATGCTTGCGACGGAACAATATGAGCCTCTTTGTAAAGCGGAAAAGCTCTGAGTATTTGTTCCGCAGGCTCCAGTCTATCCAAGTGGAAAGGTTGTCCTGGCAGTATGCGTTGTTGTTTCCGCCCTGCGTCCGCCTGAACTCATCGCCGGCAAGTAGCATTGGCGTTCCTTGTGACAAAAGCAGCGTGAACAAGAAGTTTTTTACCTGGCGTGTTCTGATTTTTTCAAGTTTCGGGTTTACGGAAGGCCCCTCATATCCATAGTTGTAGCTGTTGTTGTTGTCTGAGCCGTCCCTGTTGTTCTCGCCGTTTTCTTCGTTGTGCTTGCCGTTGTATGAAACAAGGTCGTTCAGCGTGAAACCGTCATGGCTTGTAAGGAAGTTTACGGAATGGAAAGGCTTCCTGCCGTCTCTAAGGTAAAGGTCAGATGAGCCGGCGATTCGTGTTGCGAGCGCATTGCACAGTCCGTCATCGCCGCGCCAGAATTTACGTATGTCGTCGCGGAAACGGTCGTTCCATTCCGCCCAGCGTCCGCCGGGGAAGCTGCCGACTTGGTACGCGCCGCCTGCATCCCAGGCTTCTGCGATTATTTTTGTGTTGCGCAGAACAGGGTCTTCTGCAATGCGCTCCAAAACCGGGGGGTCTTCCATCAGTTTTCCGGTGCTGTCGCGCCCAAGAATGGAACCAAGATCAAACCGGAAGCCGTCAACGTGCATTTCGCAAACCCAGTAGCGCAAGCAGTCAATAATGAAGTCGCGCACTACAGGATGGTTGCAGTTCAACGTGTTACCGCAGCCGGAGTAGTTGGAGTAATATGCTTTGTTATTGTTTTCCAGTATATAATAGATGCTGTTGTCAAGACCACGGAAATTCATCGTTATTCCGTGCTCGTTTCCTTCCGCAGTGTGGTTAAAAACAATATCAAGAATAATCTCTATCCCAGCGCGGTGCATCTCGCGTATCATTTCCTTGAACTCGGTGACACAAGCACCCGGCGTACCGTCTGCGGCATACGATGCTTTTGGCGCAAAAAACGCCATCGTGCTGTAACCCCAGAAGTTTTTAAGACGCTCCCCGTTTTTGGGATTTGTATTCGTGTTCTCGTACTCATCAAACTCTTGAATCGGCAACAATTCTATGCTTGTAATACCTAAGTCTTTGAAATACGGGATTTTTTCAGTAAGTCCACGGTATGTTCCAGGATGCGCGACTTCGGAATTCGGGTTTGCCGTAGCTCCCTTAAGATGCGTTTCGTAAAGAATACTTTTTCTGAGCGGATAATTGAGTGGACGATCACCCTGCCAGTCAAAACTGTTATCCACAACGACACACTTAGGGAACCATTTAGCATCTGAAATCTTTCCAAGTTGTATGTCCAACTTGTCAGTCGCTGTTACATATCCCGGAGGAAGATGCTTGAAAAGTGATGTCGATGTAAGGGCTTTTGCATACGGATCAAGGAGATAAATATTCTTATTGAACCGATGACCTTTCTCCGGAGCAAACGAACCGTCTGCACGATATAAATATAGCGCCCCCGGCTTTAAGCCTTCTATAAAGACATGCCAAATATCGCCTGTCCGGTCTTTTTCTGGGTCAAATGTATATGTAAAATACGGTTCCGAATCGTTCTGCTCTTTGAACAAAGCTAGAACTATACTTGTAGCATGGCGAGAGAAAAGACTGAAATTAACACCTTTTTCCGTTACAGAAGCTCCGTATGGAATAGGTTTTCCGTTCGATACTTGTAAAGCAAAATCCATAAAATGCCTTAAGCCAATTTCAAAAGCATAATACCAGTGGGATTACGTCAATCGATAGAGATAATGCTACCATATTTCTTAATTCATAACAATTGAGGAACAGCATTTTAAAACAGACATTTCATCTGTTTTCTTAATTGTTTTCCTGCTCATCTTCTGAAACTGTCGCGCCCAAGTTTTTCGTTATCTCGCTCAGGTTTATTATCTCATCAGCAGAGAATATCTGGTTTATATTCAGGATAATTATGAAGTTGCCGTTTTTTTTGCCGATTCCGAAAATAAATTTGCCAGCTATATTGTTTCCGAATTTCGGTGGTGGTTCTATCTCAGAATCATCTATATCGATTACTTCCTGTACAGAATCCGCGATTGCACCAAATGTAATGATACTGTCATCAGATGGCTTCATCTCCATTACGATAATACGCGTTTCTTTGTCCGGTTCTTTTGCAGGCAGTCCAAATTTTTTACGGAGATTAATTACAGAAATTCCCTTGCCTCTGGAACTGATTAATCCTTCCATCCACGGGTCGGCACACGGCATTTTCGTGATTCGAGTATATTCCATTACTTCCTGCACGTTGTACACTTCAACCGCATACTGGGAATCGTCAAGCATGAATGTCAGAAACTGGCTGCTCATTATTACCTCTCTCCGTTTATGGTAGCACGGGATAAAAAACCGAGCAAGTACGATATTCCGCTTTCTGCGAAAATTTTGCAGTGCGTGTGAATAATGGACTTTTCTGCTTCTGCGGAGTATACTCAAACTGATATGGAAGAGCATATGGAAAACATCAACGAAACCAAAGAAAACAACGCAGAAAAAAAAGGCGGAAAAGCAGCCCTTGTAACCATAGTCGGCAGACCATCTGCCGGAAAATCGACATTTCTGAACACAGCGAGCGGTGAGAAAATCTCTATTGTCTCGCCGATTCCGCAAACAACCAGAAACGCAGTTCGCGGAATTGTAAACACATCGTTCGGCCAACTTGTTTTTGTGGATACGCCCGGTTTCCATGATTCAGAGAAAAAGCTGAACATCCGGCTAAGGGGGGTCACGTCCGACCAGCTGAAAGATGCGGATGCCGTTCTTTACATCATAGACTCAACACGCCAGCCGGGCGAGGAAGAACGCAAAACTGCGGAGTTAGTCACACCAGTTTCAGCAAAAACTGTAGTGGCAATTAACAAGATAGACTCACCGGATTCTCGACCGGAAAAAGCCGAACAATTCCTAAAAGAAGCTTTGCCGGATATTCCAGAAAGCCGGATTTTCCGCATGTCGGCAGAAAAAGACGAGAATATCAATGATGTTTTGAAAGCATTGTATGAGCTTGCGCCAATCGCCGAGCCAATGTACCCGGAAGAATATTATACCGATCAGGAAGTCAATTTCCGTATCGCTGAGATTATCCGAGAGAAAGCGATGAATATGCTTCATGACGAGATTCCACATGCAATCTATGTTGATGTTGCGGATATGGAATGGCGCAAAGACGGCCGCGAGCTGTGGGTACGCGCATTCCTTGTCGTTGAACGTGACAGCCAGAAAGGCATTGTCATAGGAAAAGGCGCATCTATGATAAAATCTATACGTATTGAATCACTTAAGACAATGCGCGAAATTTTTGACTACAGAATCGATCTTGATTTGCAGGTAAAAGTAAATAAAAACTGGCGTCAAAAAGACCCCGTTCTATCCCGACTTATACATTAGCACATGGAATGCAAAAAAATGCCAGCTGGTATGTACGGCAACATATCGCAGCTGGCACTCAATCAGAAAGTTTTACCGCTCTGTTACGCTACCGTCAGCGTGTGAAATGAACACAATCGGATGATTTTTGGTAAAAAAACCGTTCTCCACAACACCTGTAATAGCATTGATTGCGTCTTCCATTTTCGCTGCATCAACCGGCTTTTCCCAAACACAATCAAGCACGATGTTACCGTTGTCCGTGATAACCGGACCGGCTTTTTTCACACCCTCTCGCACCTTGCAAGTTGCGCCCAGTTTTTCAAGGGCGGCGGCGACAGGAACGCGTGCCTCTGCGAATACCTCTACAGGCAGCGGAAACTTTGTGCCAAGACTGGCAACATCTTTTGTCTCATCTGCAATAATAACGAGCTGCGCTGCGTTATACTCTACAAGTTTTTCTTTAAGATGTGCCGCGCCGCCGCCCTTTATCAGATTATTCTCCGGGCTTATCTCATCGGCTCCGTCTATTGCAATATCAAGCTTTCCACCTATCTCCCGGCTAGAAAGAGAGTATACCGGAATCCCAAGTTCCTCGCACGCAATTGTCGTCTGGTAGCTGGTCGCAACGGCTCTTATGCCGGAAAGCTTTCCTTCCGAAATAAGCTCCGCCAGTCTTTTTACAGCCGGCATAGCTGTTGAACCCGTTCCAAGCCCTATCTTCGTTCCGTTTTTTATAAGCCCGCGCTCAAAAAGACGGTTTATTGCCGTTTCGCCGACTAATTTTTTCTGTTCAGATTGTGAAAGCATTTTCTTCTCCTCTACGGATGCTCCGTTATATATTTTTTATCATGTCCCATAAAAAGCTCGAACTGTTTTGAAGCCTGAAATTCCAGCATTGAATGTCCGTTCGACACCCTGCAACCGGCATTTTCAGCCCTTTCCAACAGCGGGGTTCTTTCCGGATGATAGATTATGTCGTACACGGCTTCATGTCCCCTGAATTTATAGAAGTAAATAGGATCATTTTCAGGTGTACTGCGGTTATCTGAATAATCCTCAGTCCAATAATTCTCGTATGCGCTCTCCAGCAAAACTTCTTTTTTATAATTGAACCCGACTGATGTCGCTTGGATTATTAGATCAGAATAATTTTCAAGAATATCGTTGCTTGAAGGGTCAAGAGGTGCATATTTGAAACCGAATTGCTCCGCTATCCGCCTTGCTTTTGAGACTGTCCTGTTAAAAACACAGGCTTTTCCCCTCAACATCTTTACGGCATATGCCGCAGCCCTGGCCACGCTTCCTCCGCCTATTATCGCTACACGCCTATGCGCAAGATTCTTTGCCTCCATGAAACCGCACAATGCCTTTTGCAAACCTTCCGGATCAGTATTGTAGCCTATCCAGTCATTGCCACGCTTTACCACAATATTGCACGCCCCGGTATCACCTACTTCCGCAGAAATCTGCCGCAGGTTCGGCAAAATCTCCGTTTTATACGGAGCCACAACGGAAAAACCGTTCATCCCCGTTTCATTCGCAAAATCTATAGCTTCATCTACAGTTTTTGCCCTGAAAGGAATATATATAGCGTTTATTCCAAATTCTTTGTAAAGCTTATTGTGTATCGTCGGGCTGTCTGAGCTTTCGAGAGGGAATCCTGTTATTCCGAACAGCTCCGTATTTTTGTCGATTGAGTTAAAATTATATGTTTCACATAATACTTTCGGGTCAAGGAAACTGATATTCTTGTTGTCGTCAGTTTCATCATGTGAATTCGTGTATGTAAGATATGAATTTGTTTTTGATGAAAGTATAGTCGCAGGAATACTGAAGGGACCCGATATCGACAGAATATGGTTTGTATCCCTAAGTTCCTTTGCTTGTTTCATAAGGTTCGTCACTTCGTTCAAGGAGTGCGGCATACAAGCTATCTTCGGAATCTCGTATCCGGTGTAGCGCAGCTCTTCAAAAACGCTTGCAATGTTTTTTACGGTTGAATTCAGGCTGTGGTAACTCCGAATAACAGAAGTACCGAACGCAAGAGCCGCATCATGAAGGCTTGGAACAAAAAAGTCATTCTCCAAATCGATATAAGCGAAATTTTTCGTAACATCCTGTTCTGCAAAAGCAAGGGCACGGGCAAAAAGCGTTGTTCTGGCAGCCTCTCCTTCAAGGTATTCACCACCATCAATACGCCTTCTTATTGTAAGTATGCATGGAATTCCGGCTTGTTCTGGAAAGCGACGCACATACAGCCTTTCATCCTTGGTGAGGAAATCGACGCGCAGTTCTGCTATATCTATCCAATTACGATATTTATTGAGTATCTCCAAATCCTCCGCGATTGTTTTTCCTGTAAGGCTAAGACATATTTTCGGACGTTGCGGCATATTGCTTACTGTAAAAGCTCCTTCTATTTCAAATATCGCAAATATTCACTAAAGAATATATTGCGGTGAAATTTTATATTTTTACAAAAAAATGAATAAATTTGCAAAAAAACTCTACACGGCATGAACAAACCATGATAATATTACTACATAAAAGTACTTTATTAAAGTACGGAATCTTGTTTCAAAAATCACGACAGATAGAACAGGAAGCGATGTTGCCTTGTTGACTCTTGCTTCCTTTGTGCTGTTGCGGGAGGTTTTTATGACAAATGAGAAGATAATTGAGGCTTTGCAGCAAATCAGGACTTACTGTACAGCACCTCAGTTAACCAGTTTGGATTACGTCATTGAGGTAATAAAAAAACTTGATAAAGACGGCGTAAAAGATCCACTTAACACAGATTTTTCCAAGCTGCAGAAAGACTAACGAAGCTGAGTTTTAAGGAGATTAAAAATGGTTGGTACATTTTGGTCATTGGTGCCTGCAATCGTTGCAATTGCACTGGCACTCATCACTAAGGAAGTCTATTCTTCCTTGTTCGTCGGTATTGTTATCGGCGGTTTATTCTATGCAATAGACGCAGCTTCTGGTTTTTCCGGATTCTTCAACCACATTTTCAGCGATGGAATGATTGCGCAGCTTGCGGACAGCTGGAATGTCGGTATTCTTGTATTCCTTGTAGTTCTTGGAATTATGGTTGCGCTCATGAACAAAGCCGGTGGTTCAGCTGCTTTCGGTGCATGGGCAAAAAAACACATAAAGACAAAAGCAGGTGCTCAAATAGCAACAATCTGCTTGGGAATCTTTATTTTTATAGATGACTATTTTAACTGTCTTACAGTTGGTTCGGTTATGCGGCCAGTTACGGACAAATACGGTATTTCACGAGAGAAACTTGCTTACCTTATAGACGCCACAGCGGCTCCAGTCTGTATTATCGCTCCGATAAGCTCATGGGCAGCGGCTGTTGCAGGTTTTGCCGGTGACGGAGAGAACGGAATTAAGCTTTTCGTAGAGGCAATTCCTTTCAACTTCTACGCTTTATTCACTTTGGTTATGATGTTCGCACTTGTCCTTATGAAGTTCGAATTCGGCAAGATGGCAAGTTTCGAAAAAGCCATTGCTGCAGTGGAATCCAAAGGAAAAGACGATGACACACAATCAGTCGGCAAAGGAAAAGTCATTGACCTTGTTTTCCCTGTCGTTACACTCATTGTTTTCTGTGTTCTCGGAATGATTTATACAGGTGGATTCTTCGCTTCAGGCGAGGATAAAGCAGGATTTGTCGATGCGTTCGCAAACAGCGATGCTTCAATCGGTCTTGTACTTGGTTCATTCGCTGCACTTATAATTACGATTGTTTTCTATTTCATCCGCAGAATCCTGTCATTCAAAGATTGCATGAACTGCATCCCAGACGGATTTAAGGCTATGGTTCCAGCCATTCTTATTCTTACACTCGCATGGACACTTAAATCTATGACAGACAGTCTTGGCGCAAAAGAATATGTCGCGGGTCTTGTAGAAGGCAGCGCTGCTGGATTAAAGCTTTTCTTGCCGGCAATTATCTTTGTTATTGCATGCGGTCTTGCATTCGCCACAGGTACTTCTTGGGGAACGTTCGGTATCCTTATTCCGATCTGTATAGCAGCTTTCCCGTCAACATCTGACCCTATCCGCATTATCTCAATCTCTGCTTGTATGGCAGGGGCTGTTTGCGGTGACCATTGTTCACCAATCTCCGATACAACGATTATGGCATCCGCAGGTGCAGTTTGTGATCACGTGAACCACGTTGCAACTCAGCTGCCATACGCAATATGCGTTGCAATCGTTTCATTCCTTACATATATTATCGCAGGACTTACATCCGGACTTGGTACAGCAGTGAGCGCAATTATCTCGATCGTGTTCGGTGCAGCAGTACTTATTTGTTTCTTGTTCGTAATGAAAACACGGACAGCAAAAGCAAAATAACATTATAGGCTTCTCGGAAAAATCACTTCGGTGACTTTTCCGAGATTGCTACCTTTTCTTTGACTGAAAACTCAGGAACATCGTAGGGGCTACGGGTTCTTCAAAGATCAAACCCTCTTATCATACTACTTCGTACAGATATTTATTGAATCATCGTACGGCTTATCTCTTTGTCCTGAACAGAGAGCACAAGCACGCTGAATCTTGGAATCTTATATGGAACAGTCAGGTTTCCACCAGGATGCTTGAATGAAAGCAATGTGTAACTGTCGCCTTCCTGAGGAATTATATCAATCTGAACTTTAAGCGCATACGGATATTTTGCAAGCTTCGCGGAGAAAATTCCATATACTTCATCATCAATAGGCTCATCCGGCATTGCGATTGTCACTTCCGAACGAGAGTAAACAGGCAGCGGCTCATCCGTAAAATCTTTTTGAGCCACAACAACACCAGGTTTTTCTCCCTGTTTTAATGGCCTTGTATTGAAATCAAACACAAGTTTCGTGCGGCTCATAAGAAGCAATGTCTCATCAATTGATTTACCGACGAGCCACGGCAGTTTTGCAGTCTCGTTGCCGGGGCCGCTGCTTACCACGAGCGACATAGTTACAGGCGAAGTTATTGCCGTTTCTGGCGGTGGATCCTGCTCAAGGATGGTTCCAGGCTCAGACTCGTCAGACTGATATATCGGGTTGTCAGGCAGCGTTATAAGAGGTACTGCGTAACCGGAGAAAAGCGTGGCAAGGGAAATGCGCACGTCATCTATCTTCTGTCCTATGTAGTTTCCAACACTGTCAACAACAATACCACGGCTTATTACGAGATTAATTCGTCTTCCAGCATTAACGATTGTACCGAACGGCGGATCCTGCTCAAGAATTGATCCTTTTTCGTCTATACTGTTGGAATATCGAAGCTGGATTTTGGGGTACAGTTCTTTTGCCTGAAGCTCCAAGAGCGCATCTTCAAGCTGTTTTCCTGTAACGTTAGGAACCATTACTTGTTCCTCGCTTTGTACAATCACGAAGAAAACAGCAACCACGGCAATACCCATTATTACAATTGTGAGTAACGACGTAAGCAAAAGGGCTTTCCAGTTAAGCTGGAGAGATTCCATAAATCTGTGGAAATTGATTCTTGGGTCAGGAAATTTTTTCATCTCAAATCCTATATAAAGTAATTAAAATATATCTCAAATTATCTTATTCGAAAAGTCCGAAACCTACTCTGATTGTGCTTAGTTTTTTGCCGCTCCGCACACATTGCCGACAAAATTCCGGCTGCCGTTTAGAAAATCTTTGAACGGCATTGCTTTTTTTGCCTGCCACTGCAAAACGCGGACGGCAAGAAGTCCGTCTCCGGTTTGGAACAGAATGCCTTGCATTTTGTCCATGCCGATTACAGTTCCGGGGCAAGCCGCCGCACCAGATGTATCGGAGTCGCTTGCTGCAACTGCACCGCAGACTTCTCCGGCATTTCCAGAATAAACGGAAGCCTCCACAAGTTTAAGAACAGTTCCGTTCGCCGTGGTGAAAGCTCCCGGCCATGGTGTGCATGCCCTTATAATCGCATCAATTTCGGCTGCGCTCCGGTTCCAGTCAATTTCACCGTCTTCTTTGCAGAACATCTTGCAGTAAGTTGCTTTAGCTTCTTCTTGCGGTGTTCCGTGAGCCGTTCCGTTCTGAATGGCAAGAATCGCGTCACGCAGCATTGGTGCGCCTTCTTTTGCCGCAATATGGAGCAAGGAATCGGCAGTTTCTTTTCCTGTCATAGTATACTGCTTTTGCAAAAGAATGTCGCCACTGTCCATTTTTTGAGCAAGTCTTTGTACAGTAAACCCAGTTACTTTCTCCATATTCCATATTGCGGCAGGAACCGGAGCGCAGCCTCTGTACTGCGGTAACAAAGAAGGGTGGTAGTTTATGCCGCCCTGCGGAAAAAGTGCCATAAACTTTGGTCCGAAAATTCTTCCGTATGCAAAGCAAACTAATAAATCCGTGGAATATGCAGCGACAGCTTCTCTTGCAGAACCATCGAGTTTTTCCGGAGTAAGTACGGGAAGCCCCAGCTCTTCTGCCGCAAGTCCTGTTGGTGTCGGCGTAAGATCGTGATGTCTTCCTTTTGCAGAAGGCGGGTTTGTGAGAACTGCTGATATTTCGTTGCCTGTGCCGTCAAGGAGCTTGAAAAGCTCTTTGAGCACTTCTGCGGAACAGTCCGGGCTACCTGCATAAAGAATCTTCATTTCTTTGCTGCCTTCTTTGCCTGTATTTTTGCGTCCTTAGCCGCTTTTTGCGCTTCTTTCAGCCTCTTTTTTTCTGCTTTCTTCTTAAAATTCTCTTCTATTTTGAATTTGAAGAACGGATCTCCCTTATCGATGTAAAGGATTCCTTCAAGATGGTCATACTCGTGCTGGATTATTCTTGCGAGAAGTCCGTCTGCTTCAATCGTAAATGGCTTTCCGTTTTCATTTAATGCCTGTACCGTAACTTTCACGGGGCGCGTTATTTTTTCATAAACTTTTGGTATTGAAAGGCAGCCTTCCTCATATTCGGAAAGCTCAGTTGAAGTCGCGATAATCTGCGGATTAATAAAAACTCGGCGAACATCGTCATCGGCAATAAGCACGAACATACGCTTCAAAATACCGACCTGCGGAGCCGCAAGCCCGACTCCTTGCTGCTCAATCATCGTTGCAAACATCTCTTCTGCAAGAGCTTTTATTTCTGGGGTTACTTCCTCAACTGGCAGACTTTTCTGCCTAAGAAGTTCATCACCTAACGTCAATACTTTCATAGCGTATTTAAAGTATAGGATAGAACATTTTACGTCAAGAATTAAATGCAATATTCCTAACGTCGGGTGGTTATGGGGGCGTTGCGGGGGCGCGAAACGCAGATAAATTATTGAAACGCTTCGCTGACAATGCGCAGCGAAACTCTCTGCCCCCGCTGGGTGGGGGAGCGCGAGACACCGCAGCCCGCCATAAGACGGGCGAGGAGGCTTGCGC
>JAIKVO010000056.1 GCA_024685655.1 Treponemataceae bacterium | reverse complement strand
AATACCTAGTATAGCCCCTCCAGAAATAAGATCAATTAAATCAAACACTGAAAAAAAAGTGATAATCGAACCAATAAAAATCTTTCCTTTGCCCTTATTCTTCTTTATTTTGACGGAAAAAAACGGAGTTCTAGTATTTTTCCGCCATGAGGAAACACCTTTCTGCACCGATTCAAGAACACCACCCGCAGCTTCACTGATAGAGTTCCTTACATCCCTGCTGAGATTCGAATAATTTCCTGTTTCGGCTGCTCTGTTTATACTATTTAATATTTGTTCGCCATATTTATAAACGTCTTTATTGCCCATAACTTAGAATATAATGTAAAAAATCAGATTATGCTATCGTTTTATTAAGCGATTTTAATATTACGTTTATGCTCCGGCATTACGGATGGACACAGAGATGTATCATCTTCCGTTTCCTGCAAGGTGATACAGGAAAACACCTCCGTTAGGGCATGGAGCCACGGTAGCAACCGTAGGTTGCGGACGGCCACTGGACTGAGGGAGTTTGCGTAGCAAACGAACGAGGGAAGCGGCTGGAGCGACAGCGCAATGGCGGAACGCCCGACCGACGCAGCCTTTGGTTGCGTCGGGAACGCCCGTACCCTTTTCCGAAAAATTGTGATATAATCGCGTCATATAAGCACAATGAGGCACCGCATGGAAGTACAAGAGATATTGAAAAACCTTCGCGAAAGAAACAACCTTACTCAGGAAGAGATGGCGAACAGAGTGAACGTAACAAGGCAGGCAGTGAGCCGTTGGGAAAACGGTGAAACGCAACCAAACCCGGAAATGCTCAAAGTTCTTTCGCGCGAATTTGATGTTTCTATAAACACTCTGCTAGGTTCACCGCGCCAGCTTTACTGCCAGTGCTGCGGAATGCCGCTAAGCGAAGACAGCATGATTAGCCGCGAGAGCGACAACAGTTTTAACGAAGATTACTGTAAGTGGTGCTATACAAACGGATCCTTTGTTTATAAGACAAAAGATTCTCTTATTGATTTTCTTTTGCTGCACATGCCGAACCCGCAAAACCAGAGCGAAAGCGAACGTCGGAAGATATTTGACGACATGCTTTCACAGCTGAAGCTCTGGAAGTGTTAAATCCGGCTCGAACACTGAGACGGTTACTGCGTCATTATTTATAAGATTTGGCACAGCTTTTTTCCGCTTTAGGAACGCATCAAAAAACTCAATGTGGCACTTGCATAAATTCTCGTGCATTGCCTCCGGCTGCAGTTTGCCGACTGTAGATTTCATCGGAACATAATACTTCATGTCACAAAAACCCATGTGCTTCATATCTTTAAACAGCACTTTGTAAACGGGTTTTGAATGATGCAGGTAAACCCTTGAAACGATATTCTCATTATCATTGCCGCTTATCTGCATGAACGGTTTTTGCAAAACAGTGTCCTTGTAATCGCCGAATAACGCACCGTCAATGTTTACACCGCAAACAAAGTCTGGATCACTCGTACACAATTTGTAGGCAACGTCTCCGCCGAACGAATGCCCAGCAGCTCCTATCCCCATTTCAAAATCTATAAGATCCGATAAATTTTTCTTTGCGTAATCCAAAGCAGCTTTCGTATCTTTTACCCATTCATCAAGTCGCCCCTGTAAAAAACGACAGTATTTGTTCTGAAAATCATCGAACATGCACGAAAGTTCTTCATGTGTTCCCTTTGCCTTTGAAACTTTAAGAGCGGCAAAAACTCCCCGCCAAAACGGTTCGTAAGTTTTTTTTGTGATGCGTTTGTCATAGAGGACGAACTTTCCGTCATCAGTTTCTTCATCGAATTCAGTGCAAATTCCTTCCATTGAGTGAGCAACCGAAACAACCACATATCCGTGAGAAGCCAGCTCTATGCAAAGAAAAGAGTTTGCTTCCCTGTACGAGAAGTATCCATGATTGAACACAATTAGAGGGAATTTTTCACCGGGAATCTTTTCGGCGTTTTCGTAACATTCAGAAGTGTTTTTTCCTTCTGCCTCAAGTTTGTCATAATTAAGAGGGGCCAAAAACGTTTTTTTTACGCCCCTTGCCATTTCGCGCGACATATATCTGGCTTTTGTAAGGTTTTCTACAGACTTTTTCAGGACTGGATAATATACGCGAGAAGCTACGCTGCGCATTTTGGAGGAAGCCATAACTTCCGGCCTGTCATTCTTTACTGTGTAAGTTAATGTTCCTACGGCATATTTCCCTGTTGGAACAGGCGTATTTTTCGTCATGCTTTGATGATAATTTATGCAAGGCGCAAAGTCAACAATTGCAAAATTGAAGGAAAATCTCATGTGTGAGAAAAGAGTTTTCTCCGCACACAGAACAGCGAAGATCGTCCGTTGAAAAAAGCAACAAACTGTTTCTTTTTGTGTAATACACTGCGTGATATAATCGAAGTATCAAAAGGCGGCGGAAATGCGATTTGCTCCATACTTGGCGCATTGCTGCCTGAAAAGACAATGACGAGAAGTCTTATAAGGAGGGCGGATATGCCAAGACCAAGCACAAAAGACGATTTGCTCAAAGCAGCGAAAGAAAACTATGAAACACTGATGAATTTTATTGCCGGAATGACAGAAAAGGAGCTTTCTACTCCGTTTGATTTTTCGGGACAGCCAAGCAAAAAAGAAGCGCATTGGAGCCGCGACAAAAACGTCCGCGACGTACTGATTCACTTGTATGAGTGGCACAAGCTGATGATACAGTTCCCAAAGAACAACGCTAAAGTAACGGACAGCAAAAAAGCAATATCGATTTTGCCGCCAGAATATAGCTGGAAAACTTACGGTGCAATGAACACGATGTTCTGGAAACGAAATCAGGAAATAAGCCTTGAAGACGCAAAAGAGATGTTCGCGAAAAGCCACGCGGACGTTATGAAACTGATAGGAAGCTATTCGAACGATGAGCTTTTTAAGGCGGATTATTTTTGCTGGACGGGAAGCGCGCCACTCGGCTCGTATTTTGTGAGTAACACGTCAAGCCATTATGCGTGGGCGCTCAAAAAGCTCAAAGCGCACAGGAGTAATTGCAAGAAAAAATAAGATCAGAAGCGATAATTTTTGCCATTGCTTTCGCTGGCATCCTGTGTAGGAATGCCTGTTTGTGCGGAACTTCATCTGCGGGTCCCAGCGACGACAAAAATCAAGGTATCATCCCTAAAAGGGAACCCCCTTAATTTTTGTCTGCGTCCCACAGCTAAAGTTCCAAACCAACATTTCACTTGCAACACAGTTTTGTCTGTGTCCCACAGTCAAAGTTCCAAACAACAATTTCGATTGTGTTCAGCGCACTCACTCAGATTATCAAGAATCTGATTAATGCTCGTTGCCTGGGAAGTTCGGGATGCCGTCGAATCCTTTCTGCAAATCCGCGTCGCTCGGGATGTAGTCGGTCATCTTTCCGTCGTTGAACGCCTCGTAAGCCTTCATGTCGAAGTAACCTGTTCCCGTAAGACCGAACACGATGTTCTTAGCTTCTCCAGTTTCCTTGCACTTAAGAGCCTCGTCAATCGCGACCTTGATTGCGTGGCTGCTTTCCGGCGCGGGCAAAGTTCCCTCAACGCGCGCAAAAAGCTCTGCTGCCTTGAAAACCTCTGTCTGCTCAACAGAGCGCGCTTCCATATATCCGTCGTGGTAGAGCTGGCTCAAAATTGAGCTCATTCCGTGATAGCGCAGTCCGCCTGCATGGTTCGCCGACGGGATAAATCCGCTTCCAAGTGTGTACATCTTAGCCATAGGGCAAACTTTACCGGTGTCGCAGAAGTCGTAAAGGTATTTTCCGCGTGTCAGGCTAGGACAGCTTGCAGGCTCTACAGCAATAAACTTGTAGTCTTTTTCGCCGCGCAGCTTTTCGCCCATGAACGGCGCAATAAGTCCGCCAAGGTTCGAGCCACCGCCCGCGCATCCAATGATTATATCTGCCTTAATGTCGTATTTTTCAAGCGCAGCCTTCGTTTCAAGCCCGATAATGCTCTGGTGCAAAAGCACCTGGTTAAGTACGGAACCAAGAACGTATCTGTATCCTTCGTGAGTCACTGCATGCTCAACGGCTTCTGAAATAGCGCAGCCAAGGCTTCCTGTCGTTCCGGGGAACTCGGCGTTTATTTTGCGTCCTACTTCCGTTTCCATAGAAGGTGACGGAATCGCTTTTGCACCGTAAGTGCGGATTACTTCGCGGCGGAAAGGTTTCTGCTCATAGGAGCATTTTACCATATAAACTACACAATCAAGTCCGAAGTACGAACAAGACATAGAAAGCGCTGTTCCCCACTGTCCTGCTCCTGTTTCTGTTGTTACACCTTTAAGTCCCTGCTTTTTGGCGTAATATGCCTGCGCAATTGATGAGTTCAGCTTGTGACTGCCGGATGTGTTGTTTCCTTCGAATTTATAGTAAATGTGAGCCGGTGTTCCGAGTTTTTCTTCCAAAAAGTAAGCGCGGACGAGCGGAGACGGTCTGTACATCTTGTAGAACTGGCGGATTTCTTCCGGAATTGCGATGTAAGCGTCTGTGTTGTTAAGCTCCTGTTTTACAAGCTCCTCGCAGAATACAGGTTTTAAGTCTTCTTCGGTACACGGTTTAAGCGTTGCCGGATTCAGAAGAGGAGCCGGTTTGTTCTTCATATCGGCGCGAACGTTATACCACGAAGTCGGCATCTCCTTTTCTTCAAGATAAATTTTGTACGGTATTTCTTTGGTTGCCATCTTTTTTACCTCCTGGCATAAGTTTTTTCGATTCACGAAGCGCGATTTTCGGTGTGCGCAATTATAAATGCGTACGTTTCTGCGCTGTGTTCGATGCGCACAATTATCGATTTGTCTCGATTTTTCGCTTTTTCGCGTTGTGCACGCTTTTCAATGTGCACAATTTTCTCTTTTTCGCGATTTTTTTTTGCATATCGTACGCACATCAGTTTTGCACGATTCGCAGTACGCAACATTGCACGTTACTACAAATAGTAACATCTGATATTTAGAATATACACGACCATATTGTTTCTGTCAACAGAAACGTTGATTTTTTCTCTCTTTTTTTCCACTTTTCACTGATTATGAATCGTGCCAATTTTGTAGATATATTTACTAATGCATTTTTCAAAAAAATGTATTATCTTTTTTAGAGGAGGCACACGGTTTGACTATCCAGATAGTTGAGGACGACAAAGCTTTGAGTGACGGCATAGCAATTACGCTGTCTGACGAAAACATTTCTTTCAAGCAAGAATACAAAATAAAAGATGCATTTTCCGGCTTTAAGAATTATGGCAGCACGCTTTCACTCATCATTCTGGACATCAACCTGCCCGACGGAACCGGATACGATTATTTACGGACCGTGCGCTCCCAAAGCAACTTGCCAGTTCTTATTTTGACAGCAAATGACATGGAACTTGATGAAGTTAAAAGCCTGACAATGGGTGCTGACGATTTTTTGACGAAACCGTTCAGTCTGGCGGTGTTGCGCGCGCGAGTAAATGCGCTTATCAGGAGGAGTAAAGTAATGCAGTCCGAGACGTCAGTTACTAAAGATGTCGCGCCATCGGTGGGTGCGGCGGGATTTTCATCTTCGGAAGCCGGTTGTGGCGCATCGGTTTTGCGGGGATGCGCGCAGAGATCCGCAGGTTGTATCGCAGCGGGTGTCGCGCCCCTTGCTGAAAACGGTTCCAGCCTGATATATAACCTGGATGATATGGTTTTTGATTTTGAAAAACTGTCATTCAAAAAGAAAGGCGAAGAAATATTCTTAAGTGTCAACGAGCAGCGGCTTTTAAAACTGTTTCTTGAAAATAAAGGCTGCATATTGACAAGAGAGCGTCTTATGGAAAGATTATGGGGAGAAGACGGAACTTTCGTCGATGAGAATACGCTTTCCGTCACAATCAACAGGCTTAGGAGCAAAATTGACGACGGAAAAGAAGATAAAGACAGAACAGACAATAAGAGAACGAAACATATCAGTACAATTTACGGACAAGGTTACAGATTCGACTAAAAAATGTTTGGGTCGATTGGTGGCAGAGTCGATTAAAAGGCATGAATTGTAGCGAAAAGCTGTTCGCACAAATCCGTGTGTGCCATTTTCGCCATGTGCGCGAGAGGAAAAAAATGTTTGGGAACAAGACAATTCAAAAACTTGAAGAAATGCTCGACTCCGCCATAGAAGGCACGTTCACGGAAAAAAACTACGATGAGACACGGCTTTCGCGCTTGGAATCGCGGTGGAAAGAGTTTCTTGGAAGCTCCGTGCTTTCGAACAAGAACCTTGAAGCCGAACGGCACAAACTGGAGCAGTTCATATCAGATATTTCGCATCAGACGAAGACACCGATGACGGTCATAAAAATGTACACGGAGCTTCTTTCGGAAGAAGTTTCGCGCGGCACGGCTTCTTCGTTCGAGAAAATAAAAGGCTATTCGGATGAAATAAGATGTCAGAGCGAGCGTCTTGAGTTTTTGATCGATTCGCTGACAAAACTTTCGCGGCTTGAAAACGGAACGCTTGAAGTGGTAGCAACGCCGTGCCGCGCGGAGAAACTTATAAACGCCGCCGTTTCTGCTATCCGCCCGAAAGCCGACAAAAAGAAGCTCCGAATAGAGCTGCCTGCGTCATGCTCGCAGAGTGTGCCGGATGAATCTGCCGCGCTGACCGCAGATTGTGCGCCGCAAGCATGTTCGAAAGACGATCCGCACGCTTCGGTGGATTCTGCCGGGCAAAGTACACTGCACGTTTACACTGGACAGGACGCGTCTTCCGTTTCGGACACGATTGCTCGCTTTGACATGAAGTGGACGATAGAAGCACTCGTAAACGTGCTTGACAACGCGGTTAAGTATTCGCCAGAAGGTGGCACAATCTGCATAAAACTTGACAAATACGAAATGTATCTTGCAATTCACGTAATTGATGAGGGGCACGGCATAAGCGAAGAAGATCTTGCGAAGATTTTCGGACGCTTTTACAGAGGCAACACTGTTCAGCAGGAAGAAGGCGTCGGCATAGGCTTGTATCTTACACGAGAGATTCTTGCGAAAGAAGACGGCTACATAAAGGCCGTGCCCAACAGCGAAAGAAACGGCGGCGAGCTGGTTGTGTATCTCCGCCGGTGAGCAGGCGGAACAGCGCAGATCGTAAGCTGCCTCAGGTTGTGCGATTCGAGAGGCACAGCAAGTTGCATCAAAGTGAGCAGGGAGCTTCGAGCCACGCGAAACAGGGCGAATCTAAACTGGCGCGCACCGAGACTTGTGCCAAAAGCTGCAAAAATCCGCTGAAAACTCCCGATTCTTTCAGAATTGTAAGGATTCAGAAATGCTCTCGTAAGAATCGTGTGCTACTTTGAAATTGCCTACAAAAGGCAGGAGTAACAGAATGAGTATATTGATTGCGAAAGACTTAAAAAA